>PKUH01000111.1 GCA_002869615.1 Desulfuromonas sp.
GAAGAACCGCCGGGTCCCGGCCCGGCAGCCGGGTTCATTTCTTTATTAAGCGATAAAGAAACGAACCAAAGAAACCGCTCCCTTGCAGGGGGCTTTTTTGTGCGGGCTGGATTGTTTCTGTTCAATTGTGTTGCCGGGGAGTTTGCCTTGAGGCAAACGCAACACGTCGCTGTGGCGGTTGCGGTTGGGCTGCGGTTGAGTGAACGCGGTGCCAAAGGGCGGCCTCAAGAGCTCCGGGGTAAGTCAAAGGCTCCAATGGATGTCCCCTTCGGCTACTTCGGCGAGCTCAGTACAGGACAACTCAGGGCAGGCGATCAGAGTCGAAAAGCAGACGGGGACAGAGCAATCACCTCTTGGCAACCACCGCCACCGTCAACCGCGACACGCAGATCAGCCGCTCCCGCTCGTCGACAATCCGGATGTCCCAGACCTGGGTCGCTCGTCCGAGATGAATCGGGCGAGCGGTTCCGGTGACAACACCATCGGTTTTGGCCCGCACGTGATTGGCGTTGATCTCGATGCCGACACAGTCGAACTTTCGGGCATCGACCGTCAGGTAGGCACCGTAGCTGCCGAGAGATTCGGCCAGAGCGGCCGAGGCACCGCCATGCAGCAGACCGGCCGGCTGTACCGTACGGTGATCGACCGGCATGGTCGCAACCAGGAAATCGTCACCGACTTCGGTAAAAACCATCTCGAGTTGTTCGAGCAGCGTCTGTTTTGCTTTTTCATTGAGCTGCTTCAGGGTCGGTTGGTGGAACCAGATAGACATGCAAACACTCCTTTTTCTTACGTATAGCATGCGCGACATTTATGGAAAGTCAATCAGCTTGCCCCAGTTTCCGGCTGATCAGCGGCCATGATTCGGCAACGATCATTCCGAGGACAATCAGGACCCCACCGCACCAGGCAACTGCGGTCAACCGCTCGGCAAGCAGCCAGACCGAGGCGGCGGCGGCAAAAACCGGCTCCAGGGTATAAATCAGGGCGGCCCGGGTCGGGGTCGTCAGGCGTTGGAAGGTCGTCATCACCCAGAAGGCGTAGACCGTCGCAAAAACCGAGCAGACGAGCAGGGCGACCACTAACTGCTGATCCCAGACGCGGGGCCAAAAGAACGGTTCGAAGAAGAAGCTGCCGACAAAAGCGAGCAGCGCCATGGTCGTGATCTGCACACAGGTGAGGGCGAGCCCATTATAGCCCGCGGTCCAGGCATCGAGCCCGAGGATATGCAGAGCGATAAAAATCGAGCAGATAAACACCAGGGCATCCCCGGGATTGAGGTGCCAGGGCGATTGCCAGGTCAACAGCAACAGGCCGGCAAAAGCCAGTCCGACCCCGATCCTGGCCCCGAATGCCGGCGGCTTTTGCAGAAGCGGCCCGGCCAGCAGCGGCACCCAGACGACATTAAGCCCGGTCAGAAAGCCGGTATTGGCGGAGCTGGTGCGATCAAGCCCCCAGGTCTGAAACAGGTAAGAGAGGAAAAGCAGGCAGCCGAGAAGAACGCCGCGTTTGACGCCGCGCCGGTCGAGGGTCAAAAGCTTCGGGCCGGCGAGCAGCGCCAGCAGGATTGCCGCCAGGGCAAAACGGACCCAGAGAAACGCCATGACCGGCAAGTCGACGATCGCTTCCTTGACCAGGGGGAAGGTTCCTCCCCAGAAGATGGTCACGGTCACCAGCAGAAACTCTGCAAGTCCGCGCTTGGGTTGTCTCAATTTCACTCTTGCAGCTCTTTCAAGCCCGACTTCCGGGGCGGCATCGATGCTTGAGGTTGTAACTTGGTTTGCGGGTGTGCTATAAGCGTTTTAGCCACCCGAATAAAAGTTTGCCAACACCAAACGAGGCGGGAGCATAGCATGGACCGAGGGAAAAAGGAACCGATTCAGATCAAGTGCCCCCGCTGCAAACTCACCAGAATCATCTACATCCCCGAACAGGATATCCCGAATTGCCCGGACTGCAATATTCCAATGATCATCAGCGAACTTCTCGATGAAGGGAAATCATACTGAGCCCTTAATTGCCAGATAAAAAATCAAGGAGGAAAACATGAAAAAGATACTCTCTCTGCTGCTCGCCCTGCCCCTGGTCCTCAGCGTCATCACTATGCCGGCCTTCGCCGGAACTCTCGAAGAAATCCAGAAGCGCGGCACCTTGCGGGTCGGCATGGAGCCCGGCTATATGCCGTTCGAGCTGACCAATAAAAAGGGTGAAATTATCGGTTTTGATGTTGACATGGCCAAGCGTATGGCCAAGGCGATGGACGTCGAACTCGAGCTGGTTTCGACGGCCTGGGACGGTATTATCCCGGCCCTTCTGACCAAAAAATTCGACATCATCATGTCCGGCATGACCCTGACCCAGCAGCGCAACATGAAGATCAACTTCGCCGAACCCTACATCGTTATCGGCCAGACCATTCTGCTCAAAAAGAGCCTTGCCGGGAAGGTCAAGTCGTACAAGGATCTCAACGACAAGAAGTACACCGTCGCCTCGAAGCTCGGCACCACCGGCGAGCAGGCAACCAAACGGATGATTCCGCGGGCCAGGTACATCTCTTACGAAACCGAGCAGGAAGGAGTACTGGAACTGGCCAACGGCAAGATTGATGCATTTATCTACGACTTGCCCTATAATGCTGCTGCCTTTGTCCAGCGCGGTCAGGGCAAAATGGTGCACCTCGACAAATCCTTCACCTACGAACCCCTCGCCTGGGCAATCCGCAAGGGTGATTACGACTTCGTCAATTGGCTCAACAACTTCCTTAACCAGGCCAGGAACGACGGCACCTACGACAAGATCTACCGGAAATGGTTTGAAGATGATGCCTGGCTGAAGGATCTGCAGTAAAAAGAAAGCGGAAGGATCTTTACTTTGCATACCACACCGAAACTGTGGTTCTGGAAACTCCTGTTGGCGGTCATCCTGATCGGGATGGCCGCCGGCATCTGGGGGGCCGCCAAAAGGATTGACTACACCTGGCGCTGGGAACGCGTTCCACAGTATTTTTTCTACGAAGCTGAAACCTCACAGAAGATCCCCTTTGACGGCGTTGTCAGCACTATCTCCGAATCGGGACAGACCACAAAGCTCATCCTGACTTCCGAAACCGGTGAAACGGTAACCGTCAAGATTGACAGTGAGACCTTGCGCGTCAGCGAGGGCGAAGAGCTGTTTGCAGACGATACGGTCGGATTTACCAAACAGTGGCGTTTCGGTCCGCTGATGACCGGACTCTGGACGACGCTCTGGCTCTCGGCCGGCGCCAGCGTTCTGGCGCTGATCATCGGACTGCTGGTCGGTCTGGCCCGAATTTCGCGCAACTACACGGTGCGCAGCCTCGCCGCCCTCTACGTCGAATTTATCCGCGGCACGCCGCTGCTGGTGCAGATCTTTATCGCTTATTTCTTTATCGGTACGGTCTTCGACCTGAGCCGCAACGTCGCCGGGATGGGAGCCCTGGCCATTTTCGCCGGCGCTTATGTTGCCGAGATCGTCCGCGCCGGCATTCAGTCGATCTCGCGGGGGCAGATGGAGGCGGCCCGCTCGGTCGGCATGAACCTGATTCAGTCGATGTGGCACATTATCCTGCCGCAGGCTTTCAAACGGATACTCCCGCCGCTGGCCGGACAGTTCATCAGCCTGATCAAGGATTCATCGCTGGTCTCGGTCATCGCCATTACCGATCTGACCAAATCGGGCCGGGAAATCATCACCAGCACCTTTGCAACATTTGAAATCTGGCTGACCGTTGCCGCCATGTACCTGATTGTCACATCGGTTCTCTCGCAGCTGGTTTTCTACCTTGAACGGAGGCTTGCAGTCAGTGATTAAAGCCAGAAACGTCGAAAAAATATTTACCGGGCGCGGCCAGGAAGTTCGCGCTGTAGACAATGTCTCGACCGATGTCAAAAAAGCCGAGGTTGTGGTCATTATCGGACCTTCAGGTTCCGGCAAATCTACCTTCCTGCGCTGCCTCAACGGACTGGAAACATTTGAAGCCGGCCATATCGAAATCGACGGCATGGACCTGGCGAACCGCAAGACCGACCTCAACAAGATTCGGGCCGAAGTCGGCATGGTATTCCAGCAATTCAACCTGTTCCCGCACAAATCGGTCCTTGAAAACATCACCCTTGCGCAACAGGTTGTGCGCAAGCGCGATCGGGCAGCCGCCGAGAAGAAAGCCCGCGAGCTTCTGGTCAAGGTCGGCATTGCCGAAAAAGAATCGGAATACCCGTCACGCCTCTCCGGCGGCCAGCAGCAACGGGTGGCCATCGCCCGGGCCCTGGCGATGGATCCGAAGATCATGCTCTTTGATGAGCCGACCAGCGCCCTCGACCCGGAGATGGTCGGCGAAGTTCTCGATGTCATGAAACAGTTGGCCAAAGAGGGGATGACCATGGTCGTCGTGACCCATGAGATGGGCTTTGCCAGGGAAGTCGCCGATCGGGTTCTGTTCATGGATGCCGGCAAACTGGTGGAAGAAGGAACGCCGGAGGAAATTTTCGGCAATCCGCAAAACGAGAGGACCAAGCTGTTCCTGAGCCAGATTCTCTGAAGCAGCGGAAGAGAGGCTGAATCATGCCCGACAACAACAAGCCCCCTGGGGATTGTCAGCAACCGGCTTATCACAGGATGCACCTTTGCATTCTCAGGCACATCAGCAAGCAGGAGGTCGATCAGTTGACGCTGAACCCGGCTTATCGCTGTCTGCGCTGTGATCTGAAGGCCGATCAGGGCGAGAACCTCTGCCAGCCGAAAAGGATCTGATCGTCGAGAAAAAAGGCCCGCAGCTGCAGCTACGGGCCCCTGGCATCTAAACCGTCAGTTATGAACAGTCTCATTTGCCACTCGGCTTTACAGCAAAATTTTTGCCAAGTTGACCTCGGCTGTAAAAGGCACTGGAAATATTCAGCTTTGCATAGAAGTGACATTCCCGGACCGTAAAACAGCCGCTGAATCCGGTCATTTCAATCGCCATATAACCAAAGCTGCCATGCGTCAACATACTTTTGCTGGGTCACTATATGCCAGCTGCCAGCCTTGCATTCGGCACAGGGACCGCTAAGATGATATTAACCTGCCGGAGTATGGAGAAACCGATGAGTGATGAGATTCCTGACGATTGTTTGTTGCCGGAATACCATTTCAAGCATATCTGTAAATTGCGCAAGAAGGGAATGGTACGTGAGATACAGGAACTGGCCGCTGACGCAGATTATAGATGTGCCAAATGCAAAGCCGAGGCGCAAAAAGAGCGCAACCTCTGCCAATCGGTCAAAATCTAAGAAGATCTTCTTTGCAAACAATACTCGCACAATACAAAGCACTCCTGGAAACGGTCGACGCGTGGTTTGATCGCTGTCTTTCCCGGTATGACGATCAGGTCTCATGCAAGAGGAACTGCAGCGGCTGCTGTCGCGGGCTGTTCGATATCAGCCTGCTCGATGCCGCCCTGCTACAGCAGGGTTTTGCCGAGCTTGAGCAGCAACAGCAAGAGAACTGCCGGAGTAAGGCCCGGAGCCGAGTACAGATGCTACGGTCACGCTGGCCGCAATTCGGACCACCATTTATTCTTAACGATCTGCCCGGCAACGAATGGCAACGGATGCCGGAAGATGACCAGACCCCCTGCCCGCTGCTGTCCGATACCGGGAGCTGCCTGGTCTACCGCTACCGGCCGATGACCTGCCGTTTGCACGGATTGCCCAATATCGACCTGTCGGGAGAATCTTTCTCCGATGATTACTGCACCCTGAACTTTCGCGACATTGATCCGTTAAAGATCCCGGAACTGCGTTGGCAATTCCGGGATTTATTTACACAGGAGTTTGACCTGCTCGGAGCTTTTAGCGAGCGGCTAAGCGGACAGCGCCGGCTCGAACTCGACACGTTCATTCCGACAGCCCTGCTGATAGATTTCAAGCGGACAGACTGGCGGCGAGCACCCTTTGGCGAAAAAGGTTGTACGTCCTGATCCGCTTCAGCTCCCGCGCAAATCCGACCAGGTCGGTATCCTCGATCGCCGCCAGAACCCCTTTCAATTTTGCCAGAACCTGGGCTTGTCCGCAAAACAATTCTTCGTACGGGTCGAAGAGCCGCTGCAGCAAGAGGCAGAGGTTCCTGACCTTTTCGTCAGCCGTCGGCTGATGAAACTCGTTTCGGCGCAACCGTTCAAATAATAGCGGATCCGAGAACACGCCACGACCGAGCATCAGGCCGGCGGCGCCGGTCTGCTCAAGAATACGCCACCCGACATCCGCCGTGAAGATATCGCCATTGGCGATAACCGGCAGCGCTGTTGCCCTGACGACTTCGGTGGTGACCCGGTGATCGGCCTTGCCGCTATATTTCTGAATAACCAGCCGGGGATGGAGCACCAGAAAATCGACGCCGGCCGTTTCGAACATCGGCAGGACGGCAAAGATCTGTCGCTGATCATCGAATCCGGCTCTCAGCTTGACCGAAAGGGTTCCCGTGAATGATTCGCGCAATCCGCTCAGTATTTCGGGCAGCCGACCCGGATCCTTGAGCATGGCGCCGCCGGTCTGGCCGGTCGTCATTCGACCATAAGGACAGCCCATATTGAGATTGAGATGCTTCGCGCCCCGGGCAGCAACTTCCTGCGCCGCCTTGATCAGGCCTTCGGCACTGTTGCCAACCAGTTGCACGACCAGCGGCACGTCGCCGTGCACGGCGCCGGCCTCGATGCGGTCGCTGTTGGCGATCCTTTTGCGCGAAACCGCGCAGACCCGGACAAACTCGGTAAATACGGTGTCGGGATGTACCCAGTCAATCAACGCCCGGCGCATGGCCCGGTTGGTCAGGCCCTGCATCGGTGCCAGCATCAGCGGCAAACAATTTTCATTCCAGGGAAGTTGTGATATCTCAGCCATTCCGGCTTCACTCCGATTCTCTTTTTGCAATCAGTATGGTACCCTTCCGGGATCGAGACAACAAGGAAAAGTCATGAATCAATCACTCTGGCCCGAAGTTGATAATTATCTATCCGAACCACACCGCGAGAATCTGCTGCGTCGTCTCCGGCCAAACCTTGAAAGCTGGATAAAGAAGAGAGGTCTGCCGGTCGAAATCTGGCAGGTGATCGAAACGGCCTACCTGCCCCTGGCCGCTTATCTTGCCCGGGAAATAGACGAAAAAGGTTGTCGTATTCTCGGTGTCAGCGGTGGCCAGGGGGCGGGCAAATCAACCCTCTCCGGTTTGCTTATCGAAATTCTTGCCCAGGGCTTCGATAAAAAGGGAGTCACTTTTTCGATCGACGATATTTATCTCAGCCACGCCGAAAGGCAGCAGCTGGCGGTTGATGTCCACCCGCTGCTGGCAACGCGTGGCGTTCCCGGCACGCACGACCCTCTACTCGGACTCTACCTGCTCCAACAACTCAAGGTCGCGGGCGAGGGAGACATGGCCCATCTTCCGGTGTTCGACAAGGCCATTGACGATCGGCTTCCCCCCGATCAGTGGAAAATCGTTGAAGGCCCATTCGATCTGATTATTTTTGAAGGATGGTGTGTCGGGGCGATGCCGCAAACTGAAGCCGAGCTGCATCAGCCGGTCAACAATCTCGAGCGGCAGGAAGACACAGAAGGGATATGGCGCCGATTTGTTAACGACGAACTTTCCGGCTCCTACCTTGAGCTATTCGCCGCGATCGACATTCTCCTGATGTTGAAAGTTCCAGGCATGGAGCAGGTCTATGAGTGGCGCTTAAAACAGGAAGAGCAGTTGCGGGCACAACAAGGTGATAACGATTCGGCCTCACGCATTATGAATCGAGAGCAAATAGAAAGGTTCATCCAGCATTATGAGCGCATCAGCTGCAGCATGTTGAAGGAGATGCCGGAGCGGGCCGACCTGGTCTTCACCCTCGATCAAAGGCAACGCATTCAGAATATCACCTGCCGCAAGGATGCTGTTTCGCCTGTGAATCCCGGTCTGTTATAATTGTGACATGATGTGACGAGCACTGAAGACAATTTCCATGATCTTGCTTTTTCTTTCAGGACCGTTGGTTGCTTCCGCCACCGAGACTTTCCGTTGCCAGCCGACACGCCCTGACGCCGATGGTCCGTTTTACCGCGCCGACGCCCCGGAGCGGCACAAGATCGGTGAAGGATACCTTCTGACCGGCGCTGTCAAATCGGCCGCCGACTGTTCTATTATTCCAGGAGCGAAAATCGAAATCTGGATGAACGGCCCTGACGGCCGTTACGGCGATGAGTGGCGGGCAACTCTTTTTGCCGACCCGGAGGGGAAATACCGGTTCGAAAGCCATCTGCCGGTCGCCTACGGGAGTCGCCCTCCGCACATCCATATCATTGTCAACATGCCCGGATACCGGGAACTGATTACCCAGCATTACCCGAAGAAAAAGTCGAAAAAAGCAACTTTTGATCTTGTTCTGATTCCGGAATAAATAGCGTTCAGAAAAGAAGCCGGCCGGACCGAAGATTGCGCCTATTTATGTTTGAGCAGATCATAAACCGTCGCCGAACTGTCAAATTCATCCGGGAACCGCCCGGCTTCTGCAACTGCCGCTTTTTCAAATATCAGGACAGAATTGCCTATGGCAATCTTATCCTTGTTTTCTAGGATGATTTTTTCGGTGACCAATCGACCGTTCAGGCGGGTGCCGTTGGTGCTTCTCTTGTCTTCGAGAAAATACGCTTCGCCGCGGCGGAAAATTTCGGCGTGATAGCGGGAGACGGTCGCCTCGTTGATCCGCACATGGCTCAACTTCTCCCGGCCGATCCGGGTCGAATCACCGAGTAGCGGGATCTCCGTTTTCAGTTTGCCATTTTCGATAATCAGTAACCGCGCCATGTCGCCTCCTGCATCATCGGAATTATAGGCGAGAACAACCGCTGAGACAAGAAGACAAAAACCAAATTTCCGGCATGATGGATTCCCGCGAGCCGGACGCTGTCAACAGAATGGCAACGAGGAGGCCCTGAATGAAAACCTTTGCCGAAATCACTGAACGGGCAGCCCGGCGCAAGGGCGGCATGAATGAGTTGAAAAAACTGCTGCCGGATGGCATCAAAACGGCAAAGCAGCTGGGAACGATCACCGATGACCGCTGGTTGTCGGGCATGACCCGGGCCGTGTTCAAGGCCGGATTCGTCTGGAAGATCATCGACCACAAGTGGCCCGGCTTTGAAGAGGCATTCTGGAATTTCGATCCGGCACGCTGTGCCGGCCTCTCTCCCGACGAGGAAGATGCGCTTTGCCGCGACCAACGAATTGTCCGCAATCGGCAAAAAATCCTGACGGTACCGCACAATGCGGTGATGATCATTGAAGCCGGCCGCGAACATGGTTCATTCGGTCGAATGGTTGCCGACTGGCCGGCAGATGATTTTGTCGGCCTGCTCGATTACCTCGGCCGCAACGGAGCCCGGCTCGGCGGCATGACCGCCCAGTACTTCCTGCGCGCCATGGGCAAGGACGGTTTTGCCCTGTCGCGCGACGGGGTTGCCGCCCTGATCGACGCCGGAGTCGTCAGTAGACAGCCGACAGGCAAGGCTGATAAGAAGAGAGTCCAGGATGCCTGCAATCTCTGGTCAGACGAGTCGGGATATGGCCTGGCCGAGATCAGCCGGATTCTCGCATTGTCGATCGATGCACCAAAAACCTAGGGAAAGCCTCAGATCAGGCAAACCTTCTCCTTGAGCTCATCAACCAGAACCTGGTTGTTTTCCGAATAGTCGATCGGCACATCGATCAGATGCAGACCGCCGTCCGAAAAACAGGACTCAAGCAATGGTAAAAAATCCTCCGCCTGTTCAACCCGGTGGCCATGCGCACCGAAGCTTTCGGCAAATTTGACAAAATCAGGGTTCGTGAATTCGAGGCCGAAATCCTCGAACCCCATGCTGTACTGCTTCCAGCGGATCATTCCGTAGGCAGAATCATTGAGGATCAGGACGACCAGATCAAGGCCGAGGCGAACGGCCGTCTCCAGTTCCTGGCAGTTCATCATAAAGCCGCCGTCACCGGTCACCGCCATAACCCGCCGGGAGGGATAGATCCGGGCCACTTCCATCGCCGAAGGGAGACCGGCTCCCATCGAGGCAAGGGCGTTATCGAGCAGAACGGAGTTCGGTTCGGAGGCGAGATAGTTGCGGGCAAACCAAATCTTGTACATCCCGTTATCCATGGCAAGCACACCGTTATCGGGCATCACCCGGCGCACATCGGCAACGATCCGTTGCGGCTTGAGCGGATATCCTGAATCGCTGGTTTTTTCGCGCAGATGCTCACATAAATTCGCCCGTACCCTCTGGAAATAGGAAAAATCTTTTTCCAGTTCACCGACTTCTTCGGTGAGCCGAAAGATACTGCTCGAAATATCACCGACAACTTCCTGTTGCGGGAAATAGACATTGTCGACGGTCGCCGAATTGAAATTCACATGAATCACCTTGCGCCCATTATGTTCCATGAAAAAAGGTGGTTTTTCGACGACGTCATGCCCGACATTGATCACCAGATCGGATCGATCAATGGCGCAATGGATATAATCGTTTTCCGAGAGCGCCGCCGTTCCGAGAAAACGGGGGTTGTGTTCGTCGACTACTCCCTTGCCCATCTGGGTATTGAAAAAATAGACTCCGGTCCGGTCGACAAACTCACTCAACGCCTTGCGGACCAGTTTGCGGTTGGCGCCGGCGCCGATCAGCAGCAGCGGATACTCAGCGGCCCTGATCATCTTTGCTGCCTCTTTGATGACCTTGTCATCAGCCTCGGGACGGCGGGCATGGCTGACCTGGAAAAGATGCGTCTCTCCTTCGACCTGTTCGGCGGAGACATCCTCGGGAAACTCGAGATGAACGGCTCCCGGGCGCTCTTCCTGGGCGACCCGGAAGGCCTCGCGAACCGTTGAGGCGATCCGGCTGACGTTTACGATCTGCCGTGAATACTTGGTCAGAGGCTCCATCATCCTGACCACGTCGACGATCTGGAACTGCCCCTGTTTGCTTTTTTTGATCGGTTTCTGCCCGGTGATCATCATCATCGGGAACGCCCCGAGCTGGGCATAGGCAGCCGCTGTCACCAGGTTGGTCGCGCCCGGACCGAGGGTGGCGAGGCAGACCCCCACCTTGCCGGTCAATCGGCCGTAGGTGGCCGCCATGAACCCGGCCCCCTGTTCATGGCGGGTCAGGATGAGCTCAATTGAAGATTTCCGGATCGCATCGAGGAGATCGAGATTCTCTTCGCCCGGCACACCGTAAACAACATTAACGCCCTCGTTTTCAAGCGCACTGACAAACAATTCGGATGCATTCATGATGGTTTCCTTTGGCAACTTCGGATGTATATATAAGATAACACCTGACGAAACACCTACAAGTGCGGTTGCGATCCGGCTGGTCCCGGAGAAAACCTGCGGTATAATCTAATGACCAAAAGGAGGGATGCATGACAACCGAGCTGAATTGCCAGAATCCGGAAGAACATCACCAGCATCTCTGCGTGTTGAAAACAAAGCTCAGCCGGTCCGAGCTGAAAAAACTGACCAGGCATCCGCACTATAAATGTGAGATCTGCAAAGGGATGGCCAACCACGGTCGCAATCTCTGTGTGCCGAAAAAAATCCGTTCCTGACCCCCTTCCCTTGACTTCAGCCATTTTCTAAGGGACGGCAGGTCAATCTGGCAGGAATCGAATCAGGGAGTTTCAGCCATAAGCAATTGCGGATGCGGCTATAGTGCCGGCAGTGACGGTTATGCCGGAGGTCAGGACTTGGTCGAATTTATTTGCCGGGCATACGGCGGGGGGACGGGTCAGCCTTCAGACTGAAGACGTTTGGCAAAAGCCACCCGGATTGCGGCGGGGTACACATTATCGCGCCACCGGGCAGTAATGATCCACCAGCGATACAGTTTTCCGGAGCGGGTTCAAGCGACCTGGACAGGATCTATTCCTTGAAAAAAGATTTTTGCGCCTCTTCACTCAGCTTGCGAAAATGCTTGCCGAATTCGCCGTCAACTTCGGCAATATGTTGCTGAAACCATTCCTTGAGAAATTCAATCAGTTCAAAAGCCGAAATCCGTTGGTTCGACTGATAACTTTCGTACATGGCCCGAACCTCGGCTTGCAGCCGCCGGTGCTCAGCCAGGTGGGGCTCGAGGTCGGGGTAGCCATACTGGCGCATCTCCGCCTCTTCGAAAGCGAAGTGTTCTTCGACATACAGCACTAATTTTTCCAGGTTTTTGCCGGCGGTCACGTCTGCCGCAGAAGAACCGAGCGCAACGAACAGTTCGTTAATCATATTGACGATCATGGTATGCTGCAGATCGATCTGCGGCAGACCCGTTTCATACTCTTCGCGCCATTTAAAATAGACCATACTCGTGACACCTTCCCTTTTCGGTTTCAGCTAGCTGACGCCTGCAATGCCAGCCAGACAACAATCGTGTATCGCGCAAGTTTACCAAGCCCGGCGAGAATAACAAACCGGGGGAAATTAATGCGCAAAATCCCCCCGACCAGACAGATCGGATCACCAATGACAGGCAGCCAGGTAAACAACAATGACCAGAAACCATAGCGCTGATAAAACTGTTCCGCCCGCAACCTTTTCTCAGGATCAATCCGCAAGACCTTTTCCGTCACCCATGAACTGCCATAAATGCCGAGGCCATAGGTTGTGCAGGCGCCAAGGGTATTGCCGGAAGTTGCGATCAGCAAGGAGACGGTCGGGTCATATTTTTGCATAATCAGCAGCGCCAACAGCCATTCCGAGCCGAGCGGGACAAGGGTTGCCGCCAGAAAACTGAGGATAAAAAGGGCGGTCCAGGCCGAGTCGGCAATCAGGCTATCCATCCGGATTCAACAGGTTGAGAGAATCAGACGAGAAGACTGCGGCCCTGGTTAACCAGATACTGTCCAAAGGCGCGGTCGGCTTTGGCAATATGGTTTTTCAGCCAATCGGTTAAAAAGTTCAGAAGTTCAAAGGTCGCGACCTCACCACCCTGCAACTGGACTTTTTTCAGCTCCAGAACCTCTTCACGCAGCAGGTCGTGCAAATAGATATGGCCATCGAAATCGGGATAATGGTTCTGACGCATCGCCGCTTCTTCCGTTTCGAAATGAATTTCAACATATTGCAAAAGCCGGTTCAGGACGACATTGACCGTTTCACTCGAATGTTCCGACTTGAGTGCGGCATAAAGCTCATTGATCATCTTGACCAGCTCCTTGTGCTGATCATCAATCTTGGGGATTTTGAGTTCGTAATCCTCGGTCCATTCAAACAGAATCATTACCGGATCTCCCTGGATAGCTATGGTGCCGCGTCATCGTGTTCATGTCGAACAATCAACAAGCGCTCGACAGCAAAACCGAGCGATTCGGCTTTTGCAAAAAGTTTCTGCATGAGCTCCTGATCGATTTTTTTCTGGCGGGCCAGAAGCCAGAGATAATCCCGATTCGGACCACAAACAAGAGCGTACTGGTAATCTTCCTTATCAAGATTGATAATATTATAACCGCCGTAAAAGGGCCAGAAAAAGGTTACCTTGAGGCGACCGGTTTCCGGCCCGGCAACGAAATAAGCCCGACCTTTCGCCTCTTTCCAGACCTTCTTCTCGTAATTGTACCCCCGGTTGATCACATCGAGACCGCCATCCGGCCGGAGTTTGTAGGTCGCGGTAACATTCGATAGCCCCCGCTCGAAACGATGATCAAGTCGGGCAATTTCATACCATGTGCCGAGATAACGATTCAGCTCAAAGCCCCTTACCGGTTCAATCCCCACGGGTATGCCGGTGCAGCCGGAAATTCCGAGAATCGACATTAAGGTAAAAATTATATTTTTCCCGATCTTCATGTCGTCACTCGCTGCGGCCCGGCCAGAACCTTCTTTTCGAGGTGCCGGCCGACGCCACGCAGCATGCCGTTGAAAACCAGGCCATGGAAGGGTAGAACAAGGTACCAGTAAAGAATGCCGAACAGCCCGTTCGGAAGAAAATGCGCTTTCAGTTGCAGACAGGTTTCATCCGGCTTCTGTTCCTCAATCCGAAACTCAAGGATGGCTGATCCCGGCAATTTCATCTCGGCGACCAGTTGCAGGGAGTGGAACTTCTCGACCTTCCTGACCCGCCAGAAATCGAGGACATCTCCGGTGGCCAGCTCGAGCGGGCATCGGCGGCCGCGCTGCAATCCGACGCCGCCGACCAGACGGTCCATCATCCCGCGGACCTCCCAGAGCCAATCGGCATAATACCAGCCGGTGCCGCCGCCGATTTTCAGGATGGCATCCCACACCTCTTCTCGTGATGCAGCGAAGGTTATCTCCCTGGCATCCACAAACCGGGTCCCTCCGGCCCATTCCGGATCGGCCGGATCGATCCATTCGACCGGTGGTAGAGCGCCGGCATCAAACCACGAGCTTTCAATCTCGTGGTTCCGGGTCTGCACCAGGGCCAGACGGATCGCCTGTCGGCAGTCGTACAGTTGTTGCGGGATCAATTCGCGAATCCGCAAGTCCTGACAAACAACCCTGTTACTCAGACCCTCGGCAAGCGGTCGCGCCAGGGCAGCCGGTACCGGTGTCACCAGGTGGATCCAATAGGAGCTGAGACGCGGCGTCAGAACCGGAACCGGCACGATCAGGCGGCGGCGCAATCCGGCTTCCTCAGCAAAGATTTCCATCAGCTGGCGGTAGGTGGTTACGTCTTCCTGACCGATATCAAAGGTTTCACCGATCGTCCCGGCAGAGTCAAGACACCCGACCAGATAGTTGAGAACGTTGCGAATCCCGATGGGCTGACAGGCGGTATCGACCCAGCGCGGAGTAATCATCACCGGCAGCCGCTCAACCAGGTAGCGAAGGATTTCAAATGAAGCGCTGCCGGAGCCGATAATCATCGCTGCCCGCAATACCGTAACCGGAACCGATCCGCTTTTCAGAACTTCTTCAACTTCGCGGCGTGACTGCAGGTGGTGACTGAGCTCCGATTGATCGTCACCGAGACCGGCAAGATAGATGATCTGCTCGAGCTTTGCATCCTCCGATGCTGCAGCCATGTTGCGCGCGGCGGTCCGGTCGATCTCGGCAAAATCGGAGCCGGGCACGCCCATTGAATGGACCAGGTAGTATGCAGCACGGCACCCCTTGGCGGCCGCGGCCAATGATTCGTAATCGAGAAGGTCGCCTTTGACAATCTCGAGGCTCTCATTCTGCGCCCAGACCCTGGACAAGATCTTTTCCGGGGTTCGAACCAGGGCACGCACTCGGAACCCGGCCTGCAGCAGAGCCGGAATCAGGCGGGCACCAATGTAACCGGAAGCGCCGGCGACGAGAACCGGTTTTTCGTTATTCGGGGTCATTTGTTCATCCCTGGTGGCAAGTTTTTCTATTATCCGAAAAGTTGAAGCGCAATACAACCATACCATTCTTATTAATCCCTGATAGAATAGCTTAATAAAAAGGAGAAAGCCATGTCGGATAAAATACGCCTCGGGATCAGCTCCTGCCTGCTCGGTGAAAAAGTCAGGTTCGACGGCGGCCATAAACTCGACCGGTTCCTGGTCGACACCCTCGGCCAGTATGTCGATTATGTACCGGTATGCCCGGAAGTCGAGGTCGGGCTGCCGACCCCCCGGGACGCCTTGCGGCTGATCGGCGACCCCGAAAACCAACGGCTGGTTTTTTCCAGGAACGGCGAAGACATAACTGAAAGGATGAACGAATGGGCTGAACGAAGGGTCCGTGATCTCGAAAAAGAGGAGCTGTGCGGTTTTGTCTTCAAGAGCAAATCCCCGAGCAGCGGCATGGAACGCGTGCGCCTGTACGACAAGAACGGCGTCCCGAACAAAGTCGGAGTCGGTCTGTTCGCCAGAGCTTTCATGGAACACTTTCCGCTACTGCCGGTCGAAGAGGACGGGCGACTGCACGACCCGAAACTTCGCGAAAACTTTATCGAGAGTATCTTCACCTTCAAAAGATTGCGCGAATCGATGGCCGCCGGCAAAACTCGGGGCAATCTCGTCGACTTCCATACCCAGCACAAACTGCTCGTCATGGCCCACAGCCCGGAGCTGTACCGCGAATTGGGAAAGCTGGTAGCAGCAGCAAAATCATTTACCATCGATGAACTTTATGATCAGTATATCGTCCTGCTCGGCAAGGCACTTCGCCTGAAGACCACGCACAGCAAAAACGTCAATGTATTGCAACACATCCTCGGGTATTTCAAAAAGCAGCTCAGCAGCGATGAAAAAAAAGAAGCCCTTGATCTGATCAACCGGTATCGTAATCAGTATGTCCCGTTGATCGTACCACTCACCCTGCTCAACCATTTCGTGCGCAAGTACGAACAGAGCTACCTGAAAGACCAGGTCTATCTCGAACCCCATCCGGTTGAATTGAAACTAAGAAACCACGTATAAGTGGATCATAAACGAAGACCGCCGGTTCCATTCGGAACCGGCGGTCTGTCTGCGTTTCAATAAAGGAGGAAGAAGGTTTAACCTGAAGCCCGCCTGCCACAACAGGCTTCATTTGAAACAACTATACTGAAAACGATTTTCATTTGCAAGCAAAAAATGATAATTTTTAATTTTTTTTAAATCCGCCAAGACTTGAGTCATCAACCAACCGGCGAAACCCCGTAATACCGAGCTATGCACCCTTTCGAGCAAGAGTTTCGACAACGCTCCAATCGGCAACAGGGTCGACCTCTTTGCCAGAATCTTCGAGGTAAATCGCTGGATGCTGTACCATTTTTCATTCCGGTGCATCATCCCGCTCAAACGGGCACAATCAGGAAAAAGGATCAAGAGTGGGATTCCCGGCAGCAGAACGAGACGTCCCCGTAACAGGCGACCAAGAATCAATGTATCTGTTTTGCCTGGCCGTTCTGACTATTGGCAGCGCATCACCTTGCGACCATCTGCAAACAATACTTCCACTTTGCGTGGACCCGCCTTCTTTTCGACCATACCGAAGCCGAAAACCGGATGCTTAATCACATCCTTTTTCCTGAACAGACCATCCATGGAATAATTCTTGGCCCGGTCATCGGTCATCTCCGGACGCATCTGTGCCCATCTTTCCCGATCTGCAGCCTCGCTTTTCGCCTTGGCCCGTGCCGCAGCAATGACGACTTTTTCGGCTTTCGACGGGGGTGGTGATTTAAACTTGTGCTGGTCTTCACATTGATTGCACCTGACCAGAGTCAGTTTTTCTCCCTCTGCGGCCAGAACCGTGTGCCTTGTCACATCCCGACAAACAGTACAGCGTCCCTTAACCCAATCTCCCTGATCTTTTGAAGTCTTTTGCATCGTTCCTCTCCGCCACTACAGTTAGAACTAACAATTTTCCGCCTTAAAAAAGCAAAAAGGACAAGCAGCCATCCGCTGATTTCCGGATAGATCATTGGTGTTCTGCCAGTTCAGGTCTGGAGTTGATTGTGGTTGGAGGAAGGCAGTTATCAGCGGACTGCAAACAAACCGCATCGCCCGTCTGAACAGTCTATACGATAATGGTTTATTTTCAGCAGATGCTGTAATATTTATCGATTATTTTTTCCAAACGGTCCAGCTAGCCCGGAATCATTCGCGGCAAGCAGCCGCCGATAATTATCGTAAGCCTGGAAACCAACCAGCTGCCGATCGCCATAAACAACGGTTGGTACGGCGGTCACGCCAAGTTCGCTCGCCCGCTGCCAGTCGGCATCAACGGCAGCGGCGTAACATTCTTGATCGAGGACCTGCCGGGCTTCGCCCGGATCGAGATCGATCATCGAGGCAAGAGCGGTCAACTCATGCGGCTGCGCAATATTACGACCATCGACAAAATAGGCATGGTAAATCGTTTTTTTAAACTGGTCTCCCCGGTTCACATCTTCGGCCCATTTTCCGAGCTCCTGAGCCCGGCGGCTGTTGTAGGTGCGAATCCTTTTACCGAAAGGGAGTTCGAGTTCGGAGGCGACCCCGTTGAGACGGGTCATTATCGCTGCAATATCGATCCTGCCACTGAACAGCTCTTCCAGGGTCATCCCCTCTTCCGGAATCTCCGGATGCAGCGGGAATACTCTCCAGGTGAGATCAAATTCAAATTCGCGACGCAACTGCTCGATACGCACGGCACCGAAATAACACCAGGGTCAGATATAATCGAAGAAGACTTCAAGCGTTTTCATAAGAAAATTGTACCATTTTTTTATTAATTTCGCGCCCGACCTCCTGACTTTAACTCCGTCTATTAAATTTCTCTTTATATCTCAATAACCTTTTGAATTCACTGCTAAATGTTTGATCGCACCAAACAATTACGGAGTTCTTGACCTGTTATTTGCGCTCGGTTATGCTCGCCGGAATGACCTATTTTTAATGCCTAAAGGAGATGACATGATATTCAAAACCCCGGCAAAACTGTTGACGATCACCCTGCTCTTTATCGGGCTGATGGCCTTACCGGCCGGAGCGGCCAAGGATCCCCTGGCGCAATGGAAACCGGACTTTGATCCTTCCGGAGCGAAGTACACCTACCTGCTTTCCTGCGTCGGCCACCCGGCGATCGAAGGGGTCGCCGCCGGGTTCCGCATCCGCGACCGCATCTGGCAGGAGTCGAACGGCCAGATTTACGTCGACTTCCGCCCTTTGAGCCAGCTCGGCGGGGAAAAGGATGTCATCAACAAGCTCAAACTCGGTGCGGTGCAGGGCATGATGAGTTCCTCGGTCGCGGCGGCCAACATTTCGCCGAAGCTCGGGATTGTCAACCTGCCGTTTGTCATCGACAGCTTCGAAAAGCTCGACCGCTTCCGCATAACACCGGAACTCTGGGAGCCGTTTCGTGATGCTCCGCTGCAAGCCGGCCTGCAGGCGATCGATTTTACCGGATACGGCAGTTACGGCTGGGCGACAACCAAGCCGGTGAGGAACCTCGCTGACGCCCGAACCGTTAATTTCCGGATTGCCCAGGCTCCGGTCAATATCGATGCCTACAAAGCCTGGGGCCTGAAATTCACGGTTCTGCCCTGGCCCGATGTGCCCCAGGCCCTGCAAACCGGGGTTATCGACGGCCTTGATCACACCCCGATCGTCTGCAACATTTCAAAAAAATTCACCATTGCCAAATACTATACCGAGCTCAACTACGCCCAGGGGTTGTATGTACACATTATCAATCGGAAATGGCTGAACAAGCTTCCCGAAGATTTGCGCACAACCTTCCTCAAAGTCGTCCGCGAAGAGAGTGCCGAGGCCCGCAAGATGACCCGTCAGCAGCAGCAGGAGCAGATCGCCGACGCCAAACAAAACGGTATCGAGTTCATCTCGCTCTCCGACCAGGACCGTCGTACGCTGGAGAAAAAAGCGGCCGGTATCTATGAAGAATGGGGACAGAAAATCGGCGAGAGCTATCTGCAGGAAGTCAGAGACACCCTGCAATAAAACTTAACAGCCCAGGTTCGATAAGGCACTCGTTGTAAAACAGGAATGACATCGGACAGCTCGAGTCCTGCGCGGAAAACCGAGACACAAAGGATGTGGCCCCGGAAATGGGGCCGCATCCTTTTTTTATCAGAAATATTTTCTCGGCCTGCGGGACAGATTTGCAGCAGGAATTCAGCTTGAACGTCAGCAGCAAGAATTCCGGGCTTTTGCAATGTCGCCTTTTCAAGCACTGCGCGAAGACAAGCAAGAGTTATCTCTCTTTGACCTTGTTATTCAATTACAGTAAATTGCTAGCATCCTTAAATTGCCGGGTTCCGGCCACCAAGAGCAAGAATGGAAATGCCGGCAAAGTTATTTGAAGGACAAGAGATCCTGATTGTCGGTCGCGGACCGACGACGGTGGCGTCACGGCTGCAAAACAGGGTGCTGACGGCCCACAAAAGAGCCTGATTACACTGAAGAGGAGAACAAAATGAGAATCATCCCCCTGGCGGCATTGGGACTGGCACTGCTGCTCCTCTCCGGATGCGCCGCCGTCCCTTACCAGTACACCGAGAATATCGAGGCGCCGAATTTACTCGAGCTGCGACCGGGCGAGGCGCAGATTGAGCGCGGCCGACCGGTTGCCTTCGTCGATGGCATCGGTCACTACTTCTTTTCCCTGCCGAGCAAGCTGATCCTCTGGAACTGGCGGGTCGATAATCATAACGTCTCCGCCGAGACCGAGGCAGCGCTCAGCGCCTACCTTGCCGCCAACGACCTCGACAATGTCAAAGTCCGCATCAACCAGTATGCGCCGGGCGGCGAGTGGCGCCGGCTGGTGCTCAACCGCTCGATCAACGGCTTCTGGCGCTACACCTTTGGTGTCATCGCCACTACCTTTTACACCATCAAGCCGGGACGTGTTTTTGGCGGAGACAATTACAACCCGTACACCAACACCATCAATATTTACTCTGACCACAGTTCAATCGCTGTGCACGAGGGCGCGCACGCCAAGGATTTCGCGACGCGGGAGCACAAGGGAAGCTACGCCGCCGCTCGCATGATCCCGCTCTTTCCCCTCTACCAGGAGGCCGTCGCCACCGGAGATGCTATCGGTTATGTACGGGACAGGGAGCTACCCGAGGAGGAGCGAAAAGATTACAAAATCCTCTATCCCGCCTACGGGACTTATATCGCCGGCGAAGGATTGGGGCTCGCATCCTGGTTCACGCCGATCAGTTACCCGGTCCAGCTCGGGGTTCAGCTCGGGGTCGCCATCCCGGGGCATATTGTCGGGCGCATCAAGGCAGCCAACATTGATGAGCCGACCGAACCGGGCACGCCGGCGATCTCGCTGGTGAAGTGATCGGGCATCCTGGCCTGGAATTGCGGCCCTTTCTCTCGAACGGTTCAGTCACAATCCGCAAACAAATCCGGATCAAAACTCAACCCGGTAGCCGACCGTAAAAAAGTAACCCCGGCGATCTTCCTGCAGACCAGCAGTCTTTTCACTTGACCACTCGCCACCCCCCTCAAACTCGAAGTGGTATTGTCTTTTCAGGACATAATCCAGCCGCAGGAGGGGCCGGAACTTCCACAGGCTGCCATCATCTAATTTATTGGTCCGATAGTCGTAAACAACCCTGGGGTTGACACGGAAATTCCGGGTCACGGGATAACGGGTGTTGACGTTCGCCGAGTAAAGCTTGGAACTGGTGCTGTCCGAATACCTTAATCCGAAAATAGCGATATCACCAACCTTAAACAGACTGCTGCCGATGAGTTGCAGAGAATAATATAATTCCGTGTCGGTCCCCGGTTGCGCGGCGACACCACCCGAAGCTGGCGTGCTGGAAAACCTCGATGCGGTCACATCGCCGCTGAGTTGAAATTTTTGCGTCAATGGTTGAGTAACACCAAAAGTATAGGAGGTACTTTTAGCGGTTCTGTCGAGGGCCAGTTGGCGTATTTCTTCATCGGTGTAGAGCGCCTGTAATTCGCTGATGGAATAGACAGGTTGCCCTTGCAGAGCGTTACTGGTCATCAATACGGGACTGTTGCGGTAATCGACTGACAGGTTCAATGATGTTTTACCCGGAAGCTGCCAGTTCGCCGTCAGCAATGCGGTATTCAACTCCGAGTAAGAGGTATCGTAATCGACCAGGCTGAAGAACGACAGGGTCGGATCAAAATAACGCACTTCGCCGCCAACCGCCTGCCGATCAAGCACCCCGTCATTTTCCTGGGTAATGTAGTAAGTACTAACATTCCAGCGGTTGGCAAAGGTCCCCAGGTAAATGCTGACTCCGTAGAAGGGTCGTTCGGTATCGATGGTCGTATCGGCCGCCGAAGCAACAGGATAACCACCGACCAGATTCATTGCCACCATGTCATGCAGCTGCCAGCGCAACAAACCGCCATCAAACCGCCCGAGCACGCCGCCACTGCTGCGTGTTTGCCTGCCGATCCGGGCCGACAGATCGATTTTTCGCGCCAGGGTGTCAATATAGAGGGAACTGATGGTCGATTCGTCTTCACCGTCCGGCAAGTAGTTGTTTTCAAAACCGCCGACAAAGGCCGCGCGCACATCATAATTATCGCTTCGCAAACGGACATTGGCGTCAAGGTTGCTACTCAGGGAATCACGGTTGACGATGTGACCGGTAGTGTCTGAGTTAGTCACATCACGATCATAATACTGGTAGAAGCTGCCATATTCCTCAAGCTGCCACTGATTTTCGGACAATGCTTCTTTGGCTTGACGCAACTTTTCCTTTGGCGTTTCATGCGCGGTCAACAGACCTGCCAGGCGCTGCTTGACCCGCGCAAATCCTTCAGCTTCAGGATAAAGCTCAAGATAGGTTTCATATTCTGCCCGGGCATGAGCCAACTGACCGTTGCGCTCCCGGGCCAAACCGAGAAACTCCTGTGCCTGCTGCCGGACACCCGGATCACCGGACTGGACCAGGCGGGTGTAAACCTGAACCGCGCGTCGATAGTTCCCGGCGATCATTGCCGCCTTCCCTTCATCAAACAATGCCTGCTCATACGCATCGGCACGCAGAGGCCGCGCACTTTTCCCGACGGTAACAAGAGCCTCCGGTTGAGCTCCGACAGCAGATGATGGAGGAAAAACTTCCCGGGTCAAATGTCGAGTATTCTGCGGTGCCACGGTCACCCAGGCGTGCGGAAAGTCTTTTTTCAGGCGACCGAAAACTTCATTGGCTGATCGCTCATTGTCGAAAAAGCCGAGCCAGAGGCTATACCAGGGACGTCCATTCTGCGTGAACTTTGTACTGTAAAGTTGATACCGCTTGAGGAGATCTGGCTGCGGCAAAGCGGCCAGATCAAGCTCGGCCAACTTCGATTCCAGGTTGATCGCATAACGGGTTTTTGTTTCGGGAGGAGTCGCCTCTGGGATGTCGCGGGTGACAATAATTTTCAGCAGACGAGGGTCTGCACTGCCCAGCCGATTAAAATACACCTCATCTGCAAAGCGAAGCAGCAATTGGACCCGTCCACTTGCATCGGCTTCGTAACTGATCTCGGTCAACGCGCCGCTACTTTGCCGGTTCCAACTCAGATTTTTCGGACGATCCAGGTCAGAGAGTTGTCTCGGATCGCCAAGGGCGCGCAACTCGATCTGCAGCAGGTCTCCTTTTCCGATTGGCGAATGATTCTGGTATTGCATCGGCATGCCAAAATTCAGCTCTATCTTGGTCGTCGGTCCGGCGGTTTTGACATCGACTGAATCGACGACCGTTACTTCGGCCAGGGCGAACGCGGTACCATCGAGCAGGCCAATACCGATCAGGAAGATAAACAAGGCTATCGCACGAATTGATCGAATCATCTAAAAACTCCCGTTGGAGCGATGTTCGCTGTTTCGGCTGCGCGAAATCGTCGACAGGGTACTGTCGGTATAGGTGTGACAGGCGCCGGCACAATTGCGCAGTTCACTGACGGTGTAATAGGCGCCACCACTGACTTTCCTATGCTCGTCAGCCCTATAATCGTTGGCGTGGCAGCCGGCACAATCAGGCTTGTAGGCTGCGGTCGGCCAGGCAACAATCTGGCTGTTGCCGGTATGGCAGTTCACGCAAGTGACGCTGGAACGATGGGTTCCGGGATATGCAGATGAGCTATGATTGAAACTGATGGTCGCCCAGCCGGTGGTTCGATGACAGCTGTCGCACTGTTGTGTCGTCACAAAATGCCCGCCCGGAGTACCGGTCGCTGTAGTGCCGTTATGACAGCTGGAGCAAACTCCGGCGGCAGCGGAATGATCAAAGCTGGCCGGCGTCCAGGCCAGAGTCGAATGGCAGAGATCGCACGGGCCGCTGGTCTGGATATGGGTGCCCGGTTTGCCGGGAGCAGTTATTCCATTGTGGCAGCTGGTGCAACTACCGGTAATAGCAGAATGATCCATCCGGACCGTCGCCCAGTTATTGGTGATGTGGCAATCATCGCAATTATTCGTCGAAGCAATATGGGTGGCACTCTTGCCTGGAGCCGTGCTGCCGTTGTGACAGCTGTAACAGGTGCCGCTGACGTTGGTGTGATCGATATTCGCCGGCAACCAGGCGCTGGTGCTATGACACAGATCGCATTGAGCCGTGGTCTGGACATGCGTTGCCGACTTTCCCGGTGCTACCGTTCCGTTATGACAAGTAGTGCAGATGCCGGTCACGGCGCTGTGATCCATCCGGATCGTCGCCCAGTTATTGGTGACATGACAGGCATCGCAACTGTTGGTCGAAGTAATATGGGTGGCACTCTTCCCCGGAGCGGTGCTGCCGTTGTGACAGCTGTAACAGGTGCCGCTGACGTTGGTGTGATCGATATTCGCCGGCAACCAGGCGCTGGTGCCATGACACAGATCGCATTGAGCCGTGGTCTGGACATGCGTTGCCGACTTTCCCGGTGCTACCGTTCCGTTATGACAGCCGGAGCAGGTGCCGGTCACGGCGCTGTGATCCATCCGGGTCGTCGCCCAGTTATTGGTGACATGACAGGCATCGCAATTATTGGTCGAAGTAATATGGGTGGCACTCTTCCCCGGAGCGGTACTGCCGTTGTGACAGCTGCCACAACTGGCCGTGATTGACGTATGGTCTACTTTACCCCCGACAAAGGTTGTTGTCGTATGACAGGCATCGCATTGGACAGTGGTCTGGACGTGGGTCGCCGACTTGCCCGGCGCCACCGTTCCGTTATGACAGCCGGAACAGGTACCGGTCGCCTGGCTGTGATCCATTGCTACACTGGCCCAGGCCGCTGCGACATGGCAGGCATCGCAACTGTTGGTCGAAGTGATGTGATTCGCAGGTTTACCATGAACCGACGACCCGTTGTGGCAGTTGAAGCAGGGGCCGGTTGCCAGGGAATGATCATAGGTGGCATCAATCCATACGGTCGGCCGGTGACAGTTTTCGCAGTTATTGTCGCTGGCAATATGGCGGCTCGTTTTCCCCGGGATCGGGTTGCCGTTGTGACAGCTGAAACAGGTTTGTGTTATTGAGTTGTGATCAAAAAATGTCGCTTGCCAGCTGATCGTCGAGTGACAGGCGGAACAGAGACCACTACTGGCCGGATGATTCCCCGGTTTGCCAATGGCCATACTGTTATTGTGACAACCTGAGCAGTTAGCCGTGGTTGCCAGGCTATGGTCCATCCTGACCTTTGACCAGGCCTGGGACGCGTGACACAGGTCACAATCCCCCTGTGTCGGAATGTGGTTAGCCGATACCCCTTGAGCCGCGATCCGGCCGCCACCGGAGTGACAGGGGGAGCATTGTCGTGGTGTCCCCTTGAAGATCCCATTCACATGACAACGCCCGCAGCGGAGGTTCTCATGCTCACCCTCGAGTGGAAAGCCGGTCGTAAAGTGATCAAACGATGGGCTTCTGACTGCTGATTCAGCCGGCTTTTCGGCGCTTGAAACAGCCTGTGCCAGCTGTTTTTCGCTGACGGAAACCCGGGTTATCCAGGCGTCCGGATAATTCTTTCGCCAGCGGTCCAGAGCAGCTTCGGCGTCCGACATGCTCGAAAAGAACCCAAGGCGCAGCCGGTGCCAGGTCTGCCCGTCTTTCCGGAACAGGGTCTGATAACCGAGTTTACCCATACCGACATTGTCGATTGCGCCCACAGGCGTTAAGGATGATTCAAGATTGAGCGCATAAATGACGGTTGAGGGTCCGGCGGAATGGACAGGGGCCGGGATCAGAAAAAAACCGAGGATCAGCAGGCTCAGAAACAGACTCCGTACGGACTGAAAGAAAGGTTGATATCTCATACAAAATATTCCATTCATCTGTATTTTTCTCTGCGACAGGGGTAAAAACATAACCTATCTCGTTATCCTGAGTTGTTTGAAATCTTTACTAATATGGCACCGGTCGCAATCGCGACCAAAATCGCCGCGATGGATATCGTCCTTGCGGTGACAGTTGCCACAGCTCTTGCCGATGCGGATTTTTTCTTTAACCGGGTCCCGGTGGCAGGCGACACATTCAAGAGAAGCATGCGCTCCCTCAAGCTTGAATTTTGTCCGGGTATCGTGATCGAACAACCAGAGGTCCCAGCCATTCGGATTATGGCAGGCCGCGCAATCCTTCCCCAGTCGCTGTTTATGGCGATCGTCCTTGCCGTGGCAACCAGCACAGTCGCCTGATACGTTCTTGAATGTCGTTTCGAGATGGCAAGATTCACAGGGGACTGTGGCATGAATTCCGATCAGCGGGAAACGACTCAGATCGTGCTCAAACCTGACATCGACCCGCCAGCCCCTCTGATTATGACAACTTTCGCATTGTTTTCCCTGCTGCAAGCGATGTGCATCATCCAGCTCATGACAGCTGAAACAGTTGGTCGCCTTTTTTTTCTGTTCCTGCCGGTTGCCGGAGTGACACTTGCTGCAAGCCAGTTTACTGTGCTTGTACCGCAACGGAAACTTCGTCTTGTCGTGATTAAACTGGCCCTTCTTCCAACCGGTGGTCTGATGGCACTCCTCGCATTTATTGCCGAAGCGGCCACGATGCAGGTCTTCCGAACGGTGGCATGATGCACAACCCGGATCCAGATTCTGATTGTAAAGCTGTCGAGGATGACATGCGATGCACTGAACCTGCCGATGCTTGTTTTGCAGCGGGAACTTGGTCCGGCTGTGATCGAACAGAACAAACTTCCATGCCGAGGCCTGTTTATCAGTCAGCTTCTGCGCTCCTTCCGGGGTATGGCAGTTTTCGCATTTCTTGCCATAATTTCCCTGATGGCCGTCATTGAGCCGATGACAGGCGTAACAAGCACGCGGGACCTCTTTCCATCGCTGATTCGGGTGACAGAGGGCACAGCTGATTTTCCGGTGCCCGCCCAGCAACGGGAATCTCGTTTTTTCGTGGTTGAAACGGGTTTCTGCCCAGGTTGTGGATTTATGACAGTTCTGGCACTCTTTGCCCAGACGCCCCTTGTGAGGTTCAATCTCCTTGTGACAAAAAACGCACTGGCTGGCAGCGTTCCTGAATTTTCGTTTCTCCCACTCTTTTATTTCAGGTTTATTGAGAAGCTCCGGCTTGAGCTTATTCGGATTGTGGCAGCCACTGCATTGAACATGCAGGTGTGCACCGATCAGCTCAAAATCAGTTTGGCGATGGTCAAAAGTCTCCGCGTCGAGCAGAACGATGTCGGCGGTCCGCCCCTGGTGCTCCGGGTGACACAAACTGCACTCCTTTTGCGCCGCATCCCGGTTTCTGCCATGAAACCCGGTCTTGCGCCGGAGATCCCCGTCGACCTGCTTGTGACAGTCGAGACAAAGCCGGCCCTGTGAGGTCTTACTGAACAGTTGGTGGCAGCGTTTGCACTCACTTTCATACCGGGCGTGCCCCTCAATCACCGGACCGGGCATGACCAGTTGCACCACTTCGGCCTGCGCCTGCTGAACAGACAGCGACGGGAGCAGCAAAGCAATCAAAATAATAATGAAGAGTCTGCACATAATTTCTATTCGGATCAAAACATGTGTACAGCGATGACGTGAACGATACCGGCGACGATCAACAACACGAACATCGGCATATGAAACAGGTGCCAGAGAGCAAAAAATCTCTCAAAAAAGCTGAACTCGGCCACCCGTAAGACTGCCTCAAGATGCCTGGAGATCAATATTCGGTCAGCTTTGAGCTGTCGCTTCAACTCCTGCTTTGGCCAGTCATTGCGCTTCGCGGTGATTTTCAGTGCCCGCCGCAATCCCCACAACAGAACCCTGCGGGTCCAGCGTTTGCGAATATTTATGACAATGACCCGCAGCAAACCCTGAATTGCCCCGCTCGGGGGGGTCAATACCAATTTTTCGAAATTGAGTAGCCGTTGCCTGAGCATCGGTGCGTAAACAAAAACGTAGGCCAGGTTATTGTGATTGGAAGTGATCTCCTTGCTCATTTTGCTGAGAGTGAGCCGCTCGCCATGCAGACCATAATGAATCCGGGTGTACAGATAGCGCCCGAAAAAACCACTGAGAGCAATCAGCAAGGTACAACCGAGGACAACGGCACTGTTGATGGAGCCGAGACTGAAGTTGGCATGGAACAAAACCAGGATCGGTCCGAGGATACCGAATACCACATGGGCGCTGAACCAGTGGCGGGTCGCTCCCCAGTTACGCATCAGGCGATTTTTTTTGCGCAATGGATAGAGCAGCTGTGAAACCATTGCCAGGCCGCCGATAATGCCGAAGAGATAACCGACGCCCTCTTTCGGGATCAGGTACTGTTCGCCTCGCAGCAACCAGCCCGCAACCAGAACACTGATCGCCAGAAAGTACCCCGGCATGCTGATCCAGCGTGATGTCGGGGCGGCAAACATATCCTGTGTCGCCTCAGTTGAAGCCCCGACTTCAGCAGGTTCCGGGCTGCTTTCGGGAGCCGCTGCAGTTTTGCTTTCAGGTGCTGGAGCATCCACCGGTACGGCCGGAGAAGAAGGTTCGGCGTCGACCGGGGCAGCCGGTTTGAGATACTGTTCCCACTGGGCAGTAACCGACTGTTCCCATTCCGATATCGCCAGATGTTCCCATTCGGCGACGGGGGTCAGATGCCATTCGGCCAGAGACGACAGCTTCAGCTGATGCTGATCAGGGTTGTCGCCCAAAGCGGCGGCAACCTTCTCGATTTTTCGCAGCTGCTCCTGTATGGGGTGGCGCTGGGCAACCGTTAATTTTTTCAGTCGCAGGCCTTGCTGCAACAGGTTGATGGCTTTTCTCAGCCGACCCCTCTTCAGGTGGCATTGAGCCCCCATGACGATACAGTCGACCAATCGGCCGGGACTGTTGGACGCCATGGAAAAGTTTTTCAGGGCACGATCGTACAAGCGGTTTTTGTAGTTGGCCATCCCCATGGAGTACTGTTGCTCAAACTCTCCGGGTTCGACGATATGTTGCTGAATACTGTCAACACTTGCATCCGCCTGCCGGCCCGGACGGTCCTGGCGCAAGCGGGTCGGCCGCTTTTGTTCCGCAGATACTTGCTTTTTCTGTGCAGAATTCATCAATGATCCTTTAAAAAAGAAAGTCCGGTTTTACTACAAGCCAAAAATCCGGCCGCCGGATGTCCCCCGGTTTTTGATCAGGTCACGAATCTGGTCATTGGAGGCCAGTGCCTCTGCCTGTAGATCTTTCTTGTTGCGCAGATGAGTCTTGGCTTTGCTGTCGAGCAGCAACCGGACTGCGGTTTCACGTCCTGCCGCAGCGGCGAGGATCAACGCTGTATTGCCGTTCTGATTCTTGTGGTTGATATCGTCAACGACAGGGATGAGTAGTTCCATGACGGCGGTATGGCCGTTGATCGCGGCCAGGGCCAGCGGCGTATTCCCTTCGTTGGTCGCGACATCCGGATTAGCCTTCGCCTGCAAAAGAGCCGAAACAGTGGCCGTATGCCCCTGCCGGGCGGCGACGGCCAGAGGAGTCACCCCGGCCTTGTCGCGCACGCTGTGTTTTGCCTTGCGCTGCAGAAGAATGGTTACGACCTCCCGGTGCCCTTCACGGGCGGCAAGCCATAGAGGGGTGGCCCCCTGCGGACTAACCACATCGACTATGGCCCTGGCGCTTAAGAGTTGCTTGACAACCGGCAGATGACCTGATTGAGCAGCGTAAGCCAGTGCGGTTCGACCCGCCAGATTTGTGCGGTTGGCATCGGCACCGGCGGCAAGCAGCACCTTGACGATGGCCAGGTTTCCGTCACGCGCAGCACCAATCAGGGGGGTGCTGCCATCTTTTTCCGGTTGATCAATTTTCGCTCCGGCGCGCACAAGACGCCGGACTATTTCCGGCATATCCTGCTCGGCAGCCCAGGAAAGGGGTGATTTTCCTTCGGTCAAACCGGTATCTGGATCGGCACCGGCATCAAGTAGAGACCGAATGATTTTTTTCTGCCCCTGTCGTGCTGCCAGGCTTAGCGCACTATGGCCCAGAGGATCACGACCATTAACCTGAGCCCCTTTTTGCAAGAGGTTGCTGACCGTACTCTCCTGTCCGAGCCAACAGGCGGTCATTAATGTTGACCAGCCCGCAAAGGGATCGGCATTTTTCTTGGCACGGTTATTCGGTGAAGGCGGCGGCAGCACATCGGCCAGTGACAGGCGAGGGCCCCGTTCAATTTTTTTATTTTCAGGCGGAGCGGCACCCTGAGCCACCAGATAAGCTGAAAGGTTGCGATGACCGCGACTTTTGGCAAGGCGCGCCGCTGTCCAGCCTTCATCGTTAGCCAGGTTCAGATCGGCCTTTGCCTCAATCAGCTGATCTACCAGGCCCTGGTCCCCTTTCCCTGCCGCAATAATCAAGGGCGTATTGCCATGGATGTCCCGGGTATTGACGGGAGCCTGTTTCCGAGTCAGAACCCCGACCGTTGTCAGCTGCTGATGGCTGGTCGCCAGCAAGAGGGCGTCATCGCCATAGATATCTCGAGATCTGATATCTGCCCCCCTGGCGAGAAGGGTTTTCACGACTTCAACATGCCCCTCTCTGGCCGCCAGTATCAGTGGGGTATGTTGTTGGGCATCCCGGCAATTCGGATCGACGCCTTCGTTCAAAAGTTGCCGAACCTTCGCCAAGTCACCTCTGTCGGAAAACCTGAGCAGAGCCTGCTGTTGCCGCTCCGGAGTCGATGACTGGCCAGCCCCCTGATCTTCGCCGACTGCTTTTCCTCCGGAATCTGGCGGAGAGAGAACTCCATTCGTCTCGGCAGTAGCCAGCCAGTTTCTGGCTGCAGCAGGGTCAGCAGGAACGCCACTTCCATTCCTGTACATGACACCAATACTGTGCTGAGCCCTTGGATCGCCGTGTTTTGCTGCCTTGAGCATCCATTTCGCCGCTTGTTTCAGATCGGTCTCGACCCCGCGTCCGCTCCGGTAAAGACCGGCGAGCAGGAACTCGGCATCACGATTCCCTTGCTCGGCAAGAGGCCTCAGCAGCTGAACAGCCCGGTTATAATCGCGCACCCTGATTGCGGCGCTGATCCCTTCCGGCAGTTCAGCCCGAACCGGCTTTGCTTGCACCAGCAGAGAACATGCAAGGAACAGCAGGCAGATAACTGACAACTTATGGCGTCCCATATTTCGTCTCCACCAGCACTCCGCTATCTTTCAGAAAGCCGGTCGGCAGAATGCCGCCGGCGCAGATAATGACCGCATCGTTCTCCAGTTCCAGATCTTCCCCTTCAAATTCGAGCCGGACCTTGGTTTCAGTGATCTCCTTGACCTGGGACTTGAGCAGAATCTGCAACCGGCCGGCCTCACCGGTCTTTTTCGCCAGATCGACATTTTTCGGTTTGGCTCTGGAGAACGCCTCGCTCCGGTAGGAGATGGCCACCGTGGTCCCCGGTTCGGCAGCAATACTGGTTGCTGCTTCAAGGGCACTGTCGCCACCGCCGACAACCAGCACTTTCTGGCCGCGGTACTGTTGCGGATCGATCAACTGGTAAACCACCTTGGGCTGGTTTTCACCCGGTACATCGAGTGTTCGTGGCGTCCCGCGGCGCCCCAGGGAGAGCAAAACGGTACGGGTCTGATAACTGCCATTATTGGTTTTAACTTCAAACCCCTGGTCATTCTTGCGGATCATTTCCACCCGCTCCTGATAGTTGATCTTGACTCCGGTTTTTTTCTCTGCCGACAACCAGAAGGCCATCAATTTCTCCTTGGTGGTTTCCTTGAAATTAACCTTCCCGAGCAGCGGAATCTCAACCGGTGCCGTCATGACCAGCTTGCCACGCGGAAATTTCGAGACCGTCCCCCCCAGGGTGTCTTGCTCAATGGTCTTGGTGCGCAACTTGTGACTCTTGGCACTCAAGGTTGCGGCAAAACCGGCCGGACCGGCACCGACAATCAGAACATCGAGTTGGTTCCCACGACCGATCCCTTCAACTTTGCGAATCGATTCCATCGCCGCACACCCCTGGCGAATCGCATTGCGGATCAAGCCCATACCGCCCAGTTCGCCGGCGATGAAAAGTCCGGGGACATTGCTTTCAAAGTTCGGCTTGACCTTGGGAATATCGACCCCACGCGTCTCTGTGCCAAAAACCAGAGTGATCGCGTCCTGAGGGCAGGCTGCCGCGCAGGCGCCGTGACCGATACAGTGGGTCGGTTCGATCAGGGTCGACTTGCCGTTGATCAGACCGAGAACATGATGCCCGCCCTGCTCCGGACAGGCATTGATACAACACCCGCAGCCGAGGCAGCGATTTGTATTGATCACGGGATGCAGCGAGGCCGGTTCAGTCAGACCGGCTTCAACCGCCTCTTTTTGCAGGGAAAGGTTCCGGCTTTCAATCCGTTTTTTTCGCCAGACAAAGAGCCACCAAAGGGCTCCCATCAGGGCCGGATAGACCCATAAGTCGGTCAAGGCAATTGTGGTCATATTCGTGTAATTCCCGGTTTTGATTCGGTAAACAGTCCAGCTCAGCAGTCAATGCCGTAAAATAAAAAAGGCCGCCAGAGTTTCCTCTGGCGGCCCGGCTGACAGTCGGTTCATGGCAAGCGCCATGTCCTCAAGCCCCGAAGCTCTGCGTCCCAGGGTTTCCCCTGGTTTGCTTTGAGCAAAGGTTACTGAATCAAAGTCGATCCAGATTAAATTTTGTGTCCGAGTGTGAAATGCAAATCCTCTGCCGGAAAACATTTCCGTACCGTCAGAGTCCGGCAAACAAATCCAAATCGATTATTCGCCCTGAGTTCCATTCATGATAAAGAACTGAAATTACTGCAGCATGCAAGCCTGTAAAAACTTTACCAACAGGACATTATTTTTCATTAAGGGTGCGATGAGAACAGTAACTTAACAGGTTCTGTTTTAACTTTTCCTGGAATTTTTGACACAGTCAGGTGCTTCCATGGCATTTTTGGCACAGTTGGTCGTTTTTGCAATAATCAAAATCTATTGCGTCATCCACATAAGACCACGCTCTGACATCTGTTGAAAAAGACAGGAACCGGATGGTGGCGCGTTGCTGGTCAGCTGAAAAGAAGAGTGCGATAAAAACACTCATTTTGAAATATAGCGCTGGTGAATACAGAGGCAAAAAACAGCCTCAGCCCATCAGATCAAGTCGCGATTTAAGTATGAAAAAGGAGAGGCTGTCTGCCTCTCCTTTTTGCTATTTCATTTTATTGGCTCTCTCCTGCCGTTTCTTTTCCTTGCGTTCGTGAGCCTCTCTTATTTTCCGCTCCCTCTCTGTTTCAACCACAGCCTCGCCGGAAGCGCCCTTCGGTTTTTTCAGGTCCTTCATCACTTCATCGAAATTCTTCGGCAACCAGTCAATCTCGCCCTTTTTCAACTTTTTGAACGCTGGAGAACCGGGCTGGATTCCGACCTTCTTGGCAATCACACCCCATCCCTGGCCACGCCGCAGGCGGTACTGCCGGATCACATCGTCGACCGGCTTTTCCGCCTTTAAGCCGAGCCAGAGAGAAACCGCGAGGTCGCCGGGCGAATCAACGCGCCCGAGCAGCGTATCAAAACGGGTCCGTGAAATTCCGTAACGATAAGAGAGTTCGGCCCGGAAGTTGTCAAACTGCCGGCTGGCATAGATATTTAAATCACTGACATAGAGATCAACTTCAGCCAGAGCCGACCCGGAGGTTACCACAACCAGAAGAACCGCAACGAGAAACCTGCGCATGAACATTATCGTCTCCTTTTAGCTACCTGTTGAGCAATAGTATCACAAATAGGTTCGGCCGCCCATATACCGTCTGGCAAACCATTTGTTTGACATCTTTTCAATCCTGACCTTTTTGCCGGTTCGCGGCGCGTGAATGAATCGGTCACTGCCGATAAACATCCCGACATGCGAAACCCGTTTGCCGCCGCGGGTTGCGAAAAAGACCAGGTCACCGGGCCTGAGCTTGGCCTTTGCCACCCAGCGCCCGCTACTGAACTGACTGCGCGAATTCCGGGGCAGGTTCAATCCGTTCAATCGATAGCAGACCATGGTGAGGCCGCTGCAATCAAAACCGTTGCGGCTGTCTTCGCCACCCCACCGGTACGGGACACCGATAAACCGCCTGGCCGTTTTAACCAGTTCGGTCCGCAGGTTGCCGTGACCGCTTTGCCGGATCCGGGCCGCCGTATGGGCCTCCGGTGTAACGATAAAAAACGTCTCGATCAGCCCAGAACCCTGCAGCCTCTCGGCCGCACTCCGGGCCTGATCATAGGCAATGTAATCACCGAACCGGACCTTGTAAAGGCCCGAGTCGTGGCGAAAGTAATAGGCATCAATACCCCGGGAACCGAGTTGACGTTCTAGCCGGACCGCGTTTTCAAGGTTGGAAAAGGCACCGACCTGGACGGTATAGCCGAGCTGCGATATGCCCTGCTCCGGTGCTCCAGGGGAGACGGGTTCCTCGAGCAGCAGAGAGGCAATCGGATCGTTCACCGGGCCGGCTGAAGAAGACGGACCGGAGCAACCGGAAAGAATGCCGAGGAAACAAGCAAGAATGAGAACAGGGCGCAGCATCATGGCCAAATCAGAGGAGAATTCCCTTGAGCCCGCTGAGCAGCCGCAGGTTTTCCTGCGCTCCGCGAACAGCGATCCTGAAATATCGCTCATCCAGAGAAACAAAATCGCTGCAATCACGAATCAGCACTCCCTGCTGCAGGAGAACCTGGCTCACCGTACCGGCGGTTCGCCCATCTTTGGGCAAGCGAACTAGCAGATAGTTGGCATCAGAGGGATATACATGAAGGTTCAAGGCGCGGAGACCATCGACGAGCTGCTGCCGCCACTGCGGTATCAGCTTAAGGCTGCGCTCCCGGTAATCTTTCTCGAGCAGACAGGACCGGGCCGCGGCGATGGCCGGTGTGGCCAGCGTCCATGGCGCCGAAAAAGAGCGCAATTGCTGAATCAGTTCAGATGAAGCGGCGAGGTACCCGGCGCGCAAACCGGGGATTGCATAAAACTTGGTCAGAGAGCGCAAAACAATAAGGTTTGGCCGCTCATCAACCTCTTCAATGATCGAAAGCTCCGGGCAAAAGTCGATAAAAGCCTCATCGACCACCAGCAGACAGTTCTCCGGCAACCGGTCGGCCAGTTGCTGCAGCCCTTTCCGCTCAATTCCAGTACCGGTCGGGTTGCCCGGGTTGGCGAGAAAAACAAGGTCGGTAGTCCCGTCAACCGCACTCAGAACCTTTTCAGCGTCAAAGCTGAAATCATCATCTGCTGACAGGGCCACTGTTTCCGTTCGACAGCCGACCTGCTGCAAACTTCGAGCATATTCACTGAACGCCGGGGCAACAATCAAGGCTTTCGCCGGCCGGAAACAGCGCGGAACAAGATAGATCAGTTCGGTCGAGCCGGACCCGGCGAGAAAATTTGCATGATCGAGTTCGTAGCATTCGGCGAGACGATCAATGAACGATGCGGCATCAACTTCCGGGTAGTGAATCGATGTTGAAATGGCATCGACCGCCGCCTTATGAACCGCTTCCGGCATGCCGAGGGGATTGATGCTGGCTGAAAAATCGAGGATTTTCTCGAGGGGCAAACCGAGCTCCCGGGTCGCCTGAAAAACCTTGCCGCCGTGCGTCGAATTTACATCTGAAATAGCCATGACAGAAATACCCCCAATCCAAGAGTTAAGAAAGCCGTGACGTACATCAAGCGGATCATCGCCCGGTAACGCCCGATATTGATCTGGCGATCAGGATCACCGAGAAACGGTTTTTCGACCATTTCACCGAAATACCTGGCCGGACCTCCGAGCTGAATTCCTAAAGCGCCGGCTGCGGCAGCTTCGGGGTATCCGGCATTGGGGCTGCTCGTCTTGCGGGCGTCACGCAGCATTACCTTGAGCGCCGCCCAGGGATTAAGTGCCAGCGGAAACGAAGCGATGACCATCAACAATCCGGTCAGACGGGCCGGCACCAGGTTGAGCAGATCATCAAAGCGGGCCGAAACCCAACCCATTTCACGGTAGCGATCATCGCGATAGCCAACCATTGAATCGAGTGTATTCGCCGCTTTGTATATCATTGCCAGCACCGGTCCTCCGAGGAACAGATAAAAGAGCGGTGCGATCACACCATCCGAAGTGTTTTCGGAAACCGTCTCGATACAGGCCTGCAGGATCTGCTCCTCATCGAGTTTGGCCGTATCCCGTCCGACGATCAGGGAGAGGGATCTTCTGGCCGCATCCAGCTGACCTCTCTCGACCAGATGCACCACTTCCCGACTCTCGATATGCAACTGCCGCAGGGCGATTGTCGTATAGGCGAGATAAAGCGATATCAGGCCGTGGATAACCGGGTGCAGGCGTAAAGCAACCAGCAGCACCAGCCAGGTCAGACCGCCGGTCACCGCGACGACGGAGCCACACAGGAGGAACCCGGCCAGCTTACGGTTGTCGAGCATGCTGGCCAGCAGCAGCTCGAGCCAGTTGATCAGGGTACCGATATAGATAACCGGGTGATGCATGAACCGGGGATCACCGACCAGCAGGTCGAGAGCAAAAGCCGCAAGCAATAACCAGATATCCATAAGACTATGCTACCCTGCAAAGCCGATCAGGGCAAAAATTTTCTGCAGATCAAGATGTTCTTCAAGGTGTGCCGCCAAGCGGTCGAGCTCATTCTCCAGTGATAGCTGTAACGGCGCCGCCTTGCGAACCTGGCCACGATCATGCCAGAGTTGGTCAATCAGAACCCGCCGCAGTTCCGGGTTGTCAAAAAGACCATGCAGATAGGTTCCCCAAACCCGGCCATCGGGAGATATCGCACCATCGGCAAGGTCAACCGGCGAACCGGAGCGGCTGCGCAACCGCACCAACGGTCGGGCCAGGGGGCCACAGGTGGTATCGCCCATGTGGATTTCATACCCGCTGAGCTGTCCAACACCGGAAAAACCATGCGCGAGCGCTGTCTCGAAAAATTCCGCTGTAACCCGGTGAGTCTGTTTGTCCGGCATCATACGGGTCTTTATATCGAGCAGGCCAAGGCCGGAGGTTTCCGGAATATCTGACTCGACGCCGTCCGGGTCTGACAATGTCCGCCCGAGCATTTGCAGCCCGCCGCAAATTCCGGCGACCCTTTTACCGTTCGCATGAAATTCGCGAACAGCTTCGGCGAATCCGCTTTCGACCAGCCAGAGCATGTCCGACAAGGTATTTTTGGTCCCGGGAAGTATCAGCAGATCGCAATCCGAAACCGTGGTCGGATCCTCAAGATAATCAAGACAAATATCCTTCTCGGATGCCAGGGTATCGAAATCGGTATAATTGGAGATGCGCGGCAGTCGAATCACACCGATCTGCAGGCAACCTTCTTTATGCGAGGCAGATTTTCGTGACAGGGCGACCGAATCCTCTTCCGGAAGGTCGATCTTGAGCCAGGGGACAACACCGACAACCGGGATCCCGGTTCGATCCTCGATTTGCCGCAGACCGTCGGTCAATAGCGTGGCATCGCCACGGAAACGGTTGATCACCAGCCCCTTGACCCGGCTCTTTTCCGCCGGTGCGAGCAGCTCGATGGTTCCGAGCAAGGCGGCAAACACGCCGCCACGATCAATATCGGCAACCAGCAAAACCGGAGCATCGGCCATTTCTGCCGCCTTCAGGTTGGTGATATCATGCGCCTTGAGGTTGATCTCGGCAATACTGCCGGCACCCTCGAGGATAACGACATCATGTCGGGATGCCAGCCGCCGATAGGCCGCTTCGACCTCGGAAAACAGTTCCTTTTTTCCGGCATGGTATTCCGCGACCGTCCGGTTGCCGGTCGACCGACCGAGCACGACCACCTGGCTTCCGGTGTCGGAATTCGGTTTCAGAAGAATCGGGTTCATATCGACATGCGGCTCGAGCCGACTGGCCGCTGCCTGCAGGGCCTGGGCCCGACCGATTTCGCCACCGGCGGGAGTGACCGCCGAATTGAGTGCCATATTCTGCGCCTTGAACGGCGCCACATTAACACCCCTGTCATTGAGCAGCCGACAAAGGCCGGCGGTCAGGACACTCTTGCCGACATCACTGCCGGTGCCACCGATAAAGAGAGACCTGGCCATTTCCCCGGAGGCGGATTGTCGGTCCGCCCCCGCTCTCTTGACCGCCGGTACTTCATGCTTTTTTTCATAACCGCGCGGTGTCACCATCCTGCCGCCCGGGTCGATTCTGGTCTGGCTGTTACCGATGATGACCAGACTGAACATATCAACCCCGGCGACCGAAAAACTTGCGAGTTCGCCGGTCTCAACGGTCTCATCAGCACGGGTTGCATGGCGGACAATACCGACCGGGTTTGCCGCCGCGCGGTGACGCAGGATAATCTGCCGCGCCGCATCGAGGTGGCCAGGTCGACCCTTGCTCCGGGGATTATAGAGTGCGATGACAAAATCTGCCGAAGCGGCAGCTTCAAGACGTTGCCGAATCAGCGGCCACGGGGTCAGTAGATCGGAAAGTGAAATAACAGCAAAATCGTGCATCAACGGCGCCCCGAGACGGGCGGCGGCGGCCTGCACCGCCGAGACCGCCGGCACAATTTCAACCTCGGGACCATCGGCACCGGCCAATTCAAGAGTGAGCCCGGCCATACCGTAGACTCCCGCATCACCACCTGAGACCAGAGCTACAGTCCTGCCGGCTGCCGCAAAGGCAATGGCCTTTCGGCAGCGATCGACCTCCTGACGCATGCCGGAGGAGACAACATCCTTACCCTGGAGAAAGGGCGTAATCAGCTCAAGGTAGGTCTTGTAGCCAACCACCGTATCGGCGCTTTCGATGGCACTTGCCGCTGCCGGTGTCAGATACTCGACGCCCCCCGGCCCGATGCCGACTACATAAAGTTTTCCGGTTTTGTCGGAGTTCATAATGGGTCAGGAATTGACACTGTTTTTTCGGCAATGGCGATAGTCACGTTGCCCCGTTTCTGTTTCCCCAGAAGCATCCGGTCGCAACCGGCCGACAGGAGTGCTGCCGGTTCACAAACACCCTGTGCCCCCACCGCTTCCCGAGCGTGCGGCGACGGTTCACTCGGCACCCGAATGGTGTTGAGGGCGGCAGCGGAGTGAAACTCAATGGGGAGGTTTTCCCGGGACGCGAACTGCAGCAGACCGGCCTCGTCGTTCTTGGCATCGATCGTGGCGATACAGGCGATACTATGTTGACTGAGATGCAGTCGGCTGAATTCCTCCTGCACGACAGATTCGATTTCGTCGGCCGTCGTATCACGATTGCAGCCGATACCGACGACCAGGTCCCTGGGCCGCAGAACAAGAACATCCTGGCGCTGCTGCCACTGGTTGATATTGTAATGGGTGACAAAGACATAGCCTTTGGCCGAGACCTTCATCCCTTCACCAATATTTTCAAAAAACCCGACCCCCGGCACCCCGGAAAAATATTCGGATATCCGTTTGCAGCGATCGACAAGAACGATATTCTGCTTATCAAGCAGCAGGCTGTTAAGCTTGCGGATATTTTTGATCGGTTCGACGCGCAAACCCTCCTTGCGGGCAATATCATCCCAGGCCGGAAGCCGGTTGACATCGGTAGCCGTCGTAATAACGGCCTGGCCGCCGCTAGCGCGGGCGGCACTGCGGGCAAGGTCGTTGGCACCACCGAGGTGTCCCGATAGCAGGCTGACCGCGTACTGCCCCTTTTCATCCATAACGACAACAGCCGGGTCGACATCCTTGCCCCTGAGAAAAGGAGCCAGGGCCCGGAATACGATGCCGGTCGCCATGACGCAGATCAAACCCTCATACTCAGCAAAGAGCTCCGGCAACAGTTCGACCACCGGTGCCGTAAAGACCTGTTCATCGTTCGGGCGGGCATAGCGCTCGGGACAATAGACCGTACTCTCCGGCAACGCATTGCCGAGATCGCGGGCCTGTTGAACACCGGGACCGGTTATGGCAACGATGGCAACTCTCATATCAGCAGCTTCCGGGCATTTCGTTTACTCCTCCTTGCCCGTACGGAAACCATGGGCAAATGAGGCATCATACAATTTCGATTTTTCCCGTAGCCCTCGGCTGCGGGCCGCCAGACTCTCCCCGACAATAATGAGCGCCTGCCGGGTCAGGCCGGCGGCTTTGACTTTAGCAGCGATATCAGCCAGGGTTCCCTCGACGATCATCTCGTCATCCCAGCTCGCCCGGCTGACCACGGCGACCGGTGTTTGTTCGCTATAGGCACCGGCCAGTAGTTCGGAGACCACCTTATCAATCATGCCGACGGAGAGATAAAGACAGGTCGTCGCTCCGATAGCCGCTATTTTCGCCAGCTTCTCCTTTTCAGGAACCGGTGTCCGCCCCTCAATCCGGGTCAGGATAACAGTCTGGCTGACGCCCGGCAGAGTCAGTTCCTGCCTGATACTGGCCGCCGCCGCAAAGGCCGCGGTGACGCCGGGGACAACCTCGTAGTCAACCTGATGTGCCTGCAGCGCCTCCATCTGTTCCTGGATAGCGCCGTACAGCGAGGGGTCACCGGTATGCAGGCGGACCACCTTTTTCCCGGCCCGGGCCGCCGGCACCATGATCGCCACCGCTTCATCAAGGGTCAGGCTGGCGCTGTCGAAACATTCGGCACCCTCTTTCAGTCCGGCCAGAAGTTCCCGATTGACCAGCGATCCGGCGTAGACAACAACATCGGCCTGGTCGAGTATCTTTTTCCCCTTGACCGTAATCAGGTCGGGATCGCCCGGACCGGCGCCGACAAAAACAACTTTACTTTCAGACATCCATTTTCTCCCGTCGAACCAGGACCAGGGAGAGATAGTCGAGATCATCTTCCGCAACATTTGCGAGGTCGTGAATCACTTTTTCGCCCGGCAGTCCGAGCCGCTTGATATAGACGGCATTCTTCTCAAGACCAGCCTCTTGCAGCAGCGTGCGCAGCCGGTCGAATGATCGGTAAACCTTGAGCAGGACAAAGGTCCCGGCCAGGTCGATCGCGGCGCCGATCTGCGCATCGGTAAGGGTTGCCGGCACGACGGTCAGGATATCATCACCGAGGCCGAGCGCGACTCCGCTCTTGCCGGCGGCGGCCAGAATCGATGAAATGCCGGGAACGGTTGCGATCGGCACATCCGGGTATGCGCTCTGCAATTCATCCTGCAGGTAAAGATAGGTCGAATAGAACATCGGGTCGCCGAGGGTGACAAAGGCAACCCGCTTGCCCTGACGCACCAGCTCGGCAATCTCGGCGGCGATATCCTGCCAGGCCGCTGCCATCTCGGCGGCCGGCTGACGCATCGGGAAAACCCGGGTCAAAACCTCCTGCCGGGAACGGTCAATATGGGCTTCAACGATCGACAGGGCGATCGACGAATCGGAGCGATCACCAACCGGGGTCAGGATCACATCGGCATCCTTAAGGACCCTGACCCCTTTCAGGGTCAACAGCTCCGGATCACCCGGGCCGACTCCAACAGCGGTCAGAAGGCCGGGTTCGGCAGAACCTGTTTGTGCGATTTCTGCCATTACGCCTCTTTGATCGCCGACAGGATATAGACCGGGTTGTAGGCTTCGAACATCTTGTAATCGGTCAACGGCCGGGTACGGGCAATATTGACCGTCGTCACCTCGACCGCATAACCGGCGTTGTTAAAGAATTCGAGAGCGGCGGTCAGGGTATCCAGGGTGATCGCATTCAGCACGATCCGACCGGACGACGGCAGCCGCCGATCGGCGATCTTCAGAATATCCCAGAGGTGGCCGCCACTGCCGCCGATAAATACCCGGTCGGGATCGGGCAATTCGTCGAGACATTCCGGCGCTGTCCCTTCCACCAGGGTAACATTGCGGGCGTTGAACTTCTGCAGATTCTGCCTGATGAATTCGCGGCACTCGTCATTCCGTTCAACCGCCAGTATCCGCCCGTTCGGAAGAAGATGATCGGCCTCGATACTGATCGAACCGGAGCCGGCACCGATATCCCAGAGGGTCATGTCGTGCCGCAGCTTGAGCTTGGAAAGGGTCACGACCCGGATCTCTTCTTTGGTAATCAGTTTCTTGACCGTTGCAAATTCGTCATCCGGGATGCCGAGGGTCGGAACATAGTGGTCAACGTCGGTTTCATATCGCTTGATCAGAATCAGAACGTTGAGCGGCGCCGCCTCGATATCGAGCAGCCCCTTGACATCGGTATTAACGATCCGTTCGTCGTCGCCACCAAGGTTCTCACAGATCCAGGCGGCGTATCCGTCGCGACCCCGTTCAATCAGTTCAGCCGCTATCGCCGCCGGCGTATTGACCTCATCGGTCAGAATCGCGGCTTTATCGTTGGCGACAACCCGGTCGACCGCCCCGGTAACTCCACGGCCATGCGCCGAGACAAAAACGGCATCGTCCCACGGTTCCCTGATCTTGGAAAAAGCATACTGCACAGAGCTGACATTCGGAATAAATTCAAGCGAATTTGGCGACAGATTGCGCAGCAATAAACGACCAATGCCGAAAAAAAGCGGATCGCCGGAAGCGACGACAACCACCCGCCCCTTGTTCTTTTTCAGCAGATCGACAACCTCGCTGAGGTTATTCCCGATAACAACCTTTTCCCCGGTAAAATCGGGAAAGAGCTTGAGCTGGCGCTCACCACCAATCAGGGTGTCGGCCTGATTGATCAGTTCAAGCGCCCGGCTGCCGAACCCCTCCTGCCCTTCGACCCCGGCACCAATAACGTAGATTGACTTCATAGATTATGATCCTCTTCGCTTTCCGGGCCATAACGCCCGGCTACCTTTCCATTATAGTCGATCAGCATGATATCGACCCGGTTCTTGCCAAACCATTGTTCGAGATGAGTTAATGCCCGTTGTGCAACCAGCCGGCATAAGCGCCCGGCATCCGATAGTGTTGTCAAGACCTCGCGGGCCGTGTTTGCACACTCTATCTTTTCCGCTGTCGATGCGTCAAGGCCGGCTTCGTGCGCCCAGGCGGCGAGCTGCGACAAGTCCAGACGCGAAGAGTCGACGTGCGTCTGCCGATGACCGCAGGCGATCTTCAGCAACTTGGCAAACTGGGCGGCAACAATCACCTCCGGAACGTCCTTGCGCCGGCACGCCTCCATGGCGTAACCGACATGGTCGCCCATCATGATGAACGCCTCGTCCGGCAGATTCAGGACGCCCTGCGCAACCTGCTCGCTGGTCCGTCCGGTCACCACAACAACCGGATCGCAGCCACAGGCCAGGGCAACATCTATCGCAACATCGATGGTGTCGGTCCAGGCCTGATGGGACACCGGGCGGACGATGCCGGTTGTACCGAGAACAGAGAGCCCGCCGATGATGCCGAGACGTTGGTTGAGCGTTCGCCGCGACCGTTCCTCGCCATCCGGAATACTGATGATCACGGTGATCGGCGAATCGGCAAAAATTGATCGGACAGCCTGCTCAATCATGCTGCGCGGCACCGGGTTGATCGCCGGTTCACCGACCGCGACCGGCAGACCGGGCTTGGTCACCATGCCGACGCCAACCCCGCCTTCAATCACAACCCCGCCCGGACCGGACAGGGAGACGACGGCATGGACCTCGACCCCGTCAGTGACATCGGGATCATCACCGGCATCCTTGACGACACAACAGCTTGCCCGGTCCTGTCCAAACTGCTGGCCCTGCAAGGCAAATTCGACAATAACGGAAGCCGGCAACTCGAGTTCAACCTTCTCGACAATCTGCTGCTCTTTCAGCATCCGTGCCGCTCCAAGCGCCGCCGCCGCGGCACAGGCGCCGGTGGTGTAGCCGAACCGGAGTTTCTTTTTCTGCTTTGCCATTAAACCCTTTGCTTCACATCATCAACGGTCAACAATCGCAAAATTTCCCTTCGCGCTTCGCCAACCGTCAACGGAATATGATGCAGCTTGACATTATCCCGGGTTTTCAGAATATGCATCAACTCGGCGATCAGCGGCAGATGTAATTTTGCCTGTTCAAGTACTTCGGCGTCGCCGAAAACCTCGTCCGGGTTTCCACAACGAAGAACTGTCCCTTTTGACAGGATAGCGATCTTGCTCATGAAGAGTGGCACCAGGTCAACGACATGGGTTGCCATGATCATGGTAATCCCCTTGGTCCGGTTTAAATCCTCGAGCAGATGCATCAGCGAATGCACTCCCATCGGATCGAGTCCGGCGGTCGGCTCGTCGAGAATGATGATCTCCGGCTCCATCGCCAGGATACCGGCGATACAGACCCGCTTCTTCTGGCCATGCGACAGGGCATGCACTGACTTGCGGGCTAAAGCCTGCATGTTGACCATGTGCAAAGCCTGATGAACCCGCTCCTTGATCTCTTCCGGCTCCAGCCCCATGTTGGTCGGACCGAAGGCGACATCCTCCTCGACGGTTGAAGCGAAGAGCTGATCATCCGGATCCTGGAAAACAATCCCGATCTTGCTGAACACCTCCCGGTCCTCGACATTGCCGAGTTCATTCCCCTGGAACTTGATCCGGCCGAGTGAGGGCTTGAACAGTCCATTGAGGTGCCTGATCAGGGTCGACTTGCCGCTGCCGTTGGAACCGAGCATGGCAACGAACTCACCCTTCGCAATTTCGAGATTGATGCCATTTAAAGCCGGCGTACCATCTTCGTAGGTATAGTGCAGATTTTCGATCCTGAGCATTACAGTTGTCCTTTATCGCATGACCCAGAGAGTAGTCAGGATACCGATGGCACTCAGCAACACCCCCCAGTCGAGGCTCTTGATCCGGGTCAGTGCGACCGCCGTCATCACACCGCGATAACCGCGACAACGCATCGCGGCAAAACTCCGTTCGGCCCGATCGTAGGAACGGAGGATCAACATCCCGCCAAGAGTCGAAACGGAACGGAGCGTATTCCGGAAACCGGCATAGCCGAGTCGCGATTTCTGGGCGCTCCTGATCCGCGATGCTTCTTCGAACATCAGGAAAATATAACGATACATGATCAGCGCCAGTTCAACCAGCACCGAAGGACAACGGAAGAAGTGAGCGGCCCGCATCAACTCCAGCAACGGGGTCGTCAACGAAAAGAAGAGGAGCACGCTCATGCCACCGAGGATCCGGCAACCGAGTTCAAGCCCCCGGGCAAGCGCCCCCTGATAAATCAAAACGTCGTAGCCGAACAGCGGTAGCGTCTGTACCAGCGCCCCTTCCGGGTACCAGAAGAGTTGTGTCACAAAAGCAATAACCGCCAGAGTGAACGGCACCATCATCCGTAAGAGAAATGAACGGACCCGCACTCCGGAAGCGGTCACCGCCAGTAAGGAAATAACGAGCAAGGCGAGGGGGAAGCGGACACCGCCGGCCGCCAGATTAAGGCCCAGTGCCAGCAGCATCAGAAGGAGCTTGACCCGCCCATCGAGAGCAACCAGCAGGCGCCGTCGCTCGCCCTGAATATCGGTAAACTGATGAATACCACTCATCTTCAGCGGTCACCTTCACCTTCCGGTTGGCCAACGACAAAAACCTTGTGCCAATAGAAACCCATCACAAAACCACCGATCGTACCGGCCAGGGCAAAGAGGAACAGAAGCATATCGCCTTCGACATTGAATAACGGCTCGGCCGCCTCCCGACCCTTGTCAGCGGCATACTTCTCAACGACCGCTTCATCAATCCCGGCCCACTTTTCCGGTTTAGCCTCATCGGCAAACACAAACCCACTCATCAGAACAGGGGCGATCAGGATAATCAGCAACTTCTTCATACCCCCTCCTCTGCCGGAATAATTTTCAGCCGGCGCAGAATGTCGGGGCGGTGGGTACGGACATAAACCAGAATACTTCCGGTCAGCACACCCTCAATCAGCATCAAAACCACGACATAAGGCGCTAGCACCGTGAAGATCGCCGCAACTTCTGAAAGATAACTGCCGCTGCCGTGCAGCCCGGAGGCGAGACCGATCGAGGTACCGAGATAGGTAAAAAAATCGGCCATCGCCCCCGCCAGGAAGCCTGCCCAGAAAAGATTAAACCTTAACTTGCGGGACACAACAAAAGCGATGATCCCGGCGAAGGAGCCAAGGACCCCCATTGAGAAGGTATTGGCGCCGAGAGTCGTCAGGCCGCCGTGGGCGAGGAAGAGCCCCTGCAGCAGCAGTGAAACAAAAGCGACCACGACGCTCGGCAACGGACCGAGAAGAATGGCACTGAAGCCGGTACCGGCCGGATGAGCGGTGGCGCCGATTCCGGGGATAGGAACCGGAAGACAACTGAACACGAAGACTGCCGCCCCGAAAATGCCAACCATCGGCATATAGGTTGGCGACTCTTTTTTCCGCTTGGTCATCTGCCAGATACCGGCGGCGACAAACGGCAGGGCGACAACGAACCAGAAGCTGGCGACCTTCCACGGCAGCAACCCCTCGGTGATGTGCATCGCCAGAGCCTGGCTGGCCAGTACCAGAACCAGCACTCCGGTCACAGATACGATCATATACATGTTCAGCAATCCTCTCTTTATCGAGAATCAACAGAGCATTACAGATCGCCGCAGCAATGGTCGAACCGCCCTTGCGACCGCGGCAGGTAATCTGCGGCAGCCCGGAGGCGACCAGCTCCTCCTTCGATTCGGCAGCGCCGACAAACCCGACCGGCACCCCGACCACCAGGGCCGGATTCACTTTGTTCTCTTTATACAGCTCGAGCAGTTCGTAAAGGGCGGTCGGGGCATTGCCGATCAAAAAAATCCCGGCTCCCGATGCGACCCCTTTGCGCAGGGCGACAATTGATCGGGTGACCCCCTCGGCCTTGGCCTGAATGGCGACATCGTCATCGGCGACATGACAAGAGAGCGTGCAACCGGCTTCAGTCAGGCGACTTTTATTGATCCCCGCAAGAACCATATTGGTGTCGCAATAGATCCCGCAGCCCGACCTGATCGCCTCGAGGGCCGACGCAACCGCACCGTTACTGATCAGGGTATTCATCACAAAATCGTAGTCGGCCGAGGTATGTATGATCCGACGGACAATCGGCCATTCAAGGTCGCTGAAATTGTGAGCGCCGACCTCGGCATCGATAATTTCGAAACTCTTTGCCTCGATCGCCTGCGGATCGCGTATGATCTTTATCATAATGATTCCTTGTTAGCTCCAGCCGGCGGCTGTAAGCGATTCGGCAACACGTTCACATACGATTTCACCGAGCTTGGGATGAATACCGAGCGGCTGGCCCATGATCATCTCGAGGTCCGGGTAGCGTTCTTTCGCCTGTGCCATCTCGTTTGGCAGGTCTTCCAGAACATGCGCCCCGGCAAAAAGGAAGTAGGGGTACAACAGAACCCTTGTCGCCCCCTGTTCGACACATGCGTCGATGCCGGCCTGGATGTCCGGCGCATGCAACTCCCGAAAGGAGACCTCGACAACATCGAAGCCGCCTTCTTTTTTAACCTGCTCGGCAATCACCCGCAAGGCGTCATTCGCCGCCGATACCCGGGAGCCATGCCCCATCAATAAAATTCCGGTTTTCATTTTATCTTCCTCCATGCCCGGGAACCCTCGTCCCGAAAAAAATCCCCCGTCCAAAGCTGGCGCGGGGGATCAGATGTGAAAACAAATCACACCTTTTCCTCCGGCCGCCTTTACCTTGAGCGAACGGGTTGGCACGTCATGTGCCGGATTCCGGACAGGCTTTCTGGCTTCGGGATCGCCCTTTCCTCTCCCCTTCCCGAACAGCTTATCACTGTTCAGTGGTTTTCGAGAGGTCAGTCCCCCGTCACAGCGGCGGGTCCGCGGGGGAATCGCACCCCCTTTCCTGCATCCGGAATCTAGAATCTATCCGGCCAGAATGCCGTCAGGCAACCTGGCCTCTGTAGTCACGACAGGCCGCTACGAAATGCCCGGCGGTCTGTGAGTTGCTGGCGAAGTGAAGATGTACATACGATCCGAGGATATTGCCATCGACATAGCCTTCACTGAACTGTTCCTGACCATTACGGGCAGAGACTCTGTAAACGCGCTCAACCCGATCGGGCATCTGCAGTTCGGAATAATGAAACTCGTGCCCCCGGAGCACAGCCCCGGCCGGCCCGAGGATGGTGTCACCGAGCAGGGTGATCTCGCGATAGCCGAGCGCCTTGCGCCGAGGCAGCATCCGGGCCACGGTCGGAAACATTCCGACGACCGGGTGCCCATCGATTGCCTCGGCCAGATAGACCAGGCCACCACATTCAGCATATATCGGCCGACCACTTTCAGCAAAAGTACGAACCGCCTGCAGCATCGCCTTATTCTTCGCCAATTTCGCGGCATATAATTCCGGATAGCCGCCGCCGATATATAACCCGTCGAGGCTGTCCGGCAGGAGATTGTCCCTGAGCGGCGAAAACTCGAGAAGTTCGGCCCCGGCCGACTCGAGCAGTTCCAGATTGTCGGGATAATAAAAGCTGAACGCCTCATCACGGGCGATCCCGAGGCGGACCGACTTGTCGACTGCCTTGAACGTTTCCACAGATTCCTGATTCATTGGCCGGCCGGCAATCAGGGCTTCAACATCGACAGCATTTTCGACGAGATCGGCCAGTCGGCCCAGCAGCTGCTCATCGAGCAGGCCTTCTTCGGCGGTGACCAAACCGAGGTGCCGCTGCGGCAGCGAAACTTCATCATCCCGGCGGATACAGCCGAGAACCGGTGGCAACCCGTCAACGGATAAGCAGGCCTGACGCAGCAGTTCCTCGTGGCGGTCGCTGCCAACCCGGTTGAAAATAACGCCGGCAAAATCGAGAGCCGGCTCGAAATTAACGAAACCGGAGACCAGGGCAGCTGCACTCCGGGCCTGGGCCCGGGCATCAACGACGAGGACAATCCGGCCATTCAACCATCCGGCAATCTCGGCGGTACTGCCGACATCACTCTGCCCCGAGGCGCCGTCGAACAAACCCATCACCCCTTCGACAAGTGCAACATCGGCTCCGCTGCAGCCTCTTTTGAAAGAGCTCCGCACGTTCTCCTGCCCGCACATCCAGCCGTCGAGATTCCGCGACTGCCGACCACTGGCAACGGCGTGCAGACCGGGGTCGATATAGTCGGGCCCGACCTTGAACGGTGCAACCTGCAGGCCACGCCGCCGCAAAGCCGCGAGCAACCCGAGAGTAACCGTTGTTTTGCCGCTGCCGCTGGACGGGGCGGCGATGATCAAGGGTTTCAGCATTTACAAGTCACTTATTTAAGATCGAAAAAATTCTTAACGCAAAGGCGCAATGACGCTAAGGAAACTTATAATAACAAGAAAACTCCGTTGATAATAATCAGGGCAAAACCCAACGTGTATAATCAAAAATTTCAATTGCGCTGTTTTTTCTCTGCGCCTTGGCGTCTTTGCGTTAAAGGCTTTTGTTATTTCTCCTGCTTTTCGTGGCTTCGTGGCAAAACGGTTTTCGCTTTTCAACCATTCAAAAGACGAACAACCGAGTTGCCGTCTTCATAATAATCGATGCTGTTGAGGCATCCGAAATCCTGCTCGATCGCAAAAAGCGATTCGAGCGGGGCGCCGATGGCATCGAGCAGAATGACCCGGTTTACGCCGCCATGAGCAACGACGATGACTTCTTCGCCCATATATTTCTTGACGATTTTCTTGATCACCGGGCGGACGCGGCCTGCCAGATCATTGAGATTTTCGCCTCCCGGCATCGGCACGTTGACAATATCCTTGAGCCGCGCCTGCCATTCCTTCGGGTACTTTTTTTGAATTTCATCCCAGGTCAGCCGTTCCCATTCACCGGCATCGAGTTCACGCAAATTCTTTTCCGTGACAGTCTCCAGCCCATAGCCGGCGGCAAGGATCCGGGCGCCGTCCAGACAACGACCGAGGTCACTGCTGTAAACGGCTGAGATCGGCAGTTTCTGCATCCGGAGTTGAAGCATGCCGAGCTGGGCGTTCCCTTTCGGCGTCACGCTGACATCGGCCTGGCCATTGTAGCGTTTCTCTTCATGACCTTCGACTTCGCCATGGCGTATCAAGTGAATACGGGTTCGCTTCATATTTGCTCCTGTCGGCTCAAAAAAGAGCCAGAATGAAAAGTAGGGTCAGGACTTCGAGCAGTTCTGTCGCTGCGCCAAGAACATCACCCGTCACCCCGCCAAGCCGATTCTCGAAGTAGCGCAACTGCACCATCGCGATCAGCCCGATCAGAAAAACCAGAAATACGCCCTTGAGCCCGAACAACACGATCGCGGCCGCGACCAAGGTGCCGGTGGCAATCATCACTTCCCGTTCGCCGACATTCTTGACAAAGGCACTTCCGGTTCCCCCTTCAGGCCTGATGTAGCGGCTGTAACTGGCCAGGATGACCTGTATCCAGCGTCCGGCAGTCGGCATCATGATCAGGGCGGCCGACTTTAATTCGATCGAAACATTGTAAAGAGACAGATACTTCAACAGCAGCACCATCACCAGGCCGACGACACCGATCGCGCCGACCCGGCTGTCTTTCATGATATGCAACACCGACTGCTTGTCCTTGCCACCGGCGAGCCCATCGATCAGATCGGCGATGCCGTCGAGATGCAGAGCCCCGGTTGCCAGAATCAGGCAGAGAATCAACAGGCAGTCAAGGACCGGTCGCGGAATCAGCGCATCGAGCAGCCAATTGAGAACGACCAGACCGAGACCGAGCACCAGGCCGACCGCCGGGAAAAACCCCATACTGCGCGCCAGACGCTCCTGGTCAATTTCGACCTTGTCAGCAACCGGGAATATGGTCAGAAAAGCCACTGCTGATTTAAAGTCATCCCATTCGCGATTCATTTTGCCTCCTGAACGTCCGACTCTGAAACTCCGGCTTCGGAAAAAGTAGCAATTTCGCGGTAGCCTTTGAGGGCGGCTTCAACCAGGGTCATCGCCAGAGCCGCTCCGGTCCCTTCGCCGAGTCGCATCCTCAGATCGAGCATCGGCTCCTGGCCGATCCTTTCAAGCATGTGGATATGCCCGATCTCGACCGATTTGTGCGCAGCAAAAATATAGCTATTAACATCCGGGTGCAGTTCCGAAGCGATCAGGGCGCCGGCGGTCGAAATAAATCCGTCGACAACCACCGGGATACCGACGGCGGCACAACCGAGCACCAGACCGGCGATGCCGCCGATTTCGAAACCGCCGACCTTGGCCAGCACATCGACTGGATCGTTCGCATCCGGGCGATTAACTGCGAGCCCTTTCTTGATAACGGCAACTTTCCGCTTGAGCCCCTCATCATCGATGCCGGTCCCGTGAAACGTCACCTCTTCAACTGTGAGATCGGTGATGGCGGCAACGATCGCCGCCGACGGGGTCGTATTACCGATCCCCATATCGCCGGTACCGACCAGGTCAACATTCTCATTTTTACACTTCTCAGCCAGCAAGATCCCGGCTTCGAGACAACGGACCGCATCATCGCGGCTCATCGCCGGGCCCGCAGCGAAATTGGCGGTGCCGTAACCGATTTTGTTTTTAACCAGTCCGGTCAAATCTGCAAAATCGTGATCGACCCCCATGTCGACGACGGTCAGATCGGCACCGGCATGGCTGGCCAGAGCATTGACGCCGGCACCACCATTGACAAAATTATAAACCATTTGCGGCGTCACTTCCCGCGGAAAAGCGCTGACACCCTCTTCGGTGATACCATGGTCACCGGCAAAGGTGAATATCGCTTTTTTGCGAATATCGTCGCGGCCGGTGATTGCAATAAATCGGCGGGCAAACTCCTCGAGCCGCCCAAGTGATCCCCGCGGCTTGGTCTGTTGATCAATATGCGCCTGGACCGCATCGGCTTTTTTTTGATCGATCGGCCTGATCGATTCAAGAGCTTCATTCAAGGTCATCAGTTACAAATCCCTTCCGATTTCATTTCAATTTCAAGGGCAAACCGGAGACTACCAGCCAGGCTTCATCAGCCGCTTCGGCAATTTTCTGGTTCAACAGGCCGGCGAGATCCCTGAAGGTTCTGGCCACACGATTTTCCGGCACGATTCCGGAACCGAGCTCATTACTGACAATATAGGTCGTCGCATTGAGCTGGCGGAGCGCTTCAATCAACGTCGTCGCCTCATGGTAAATTTTCAACTCCTTGTCGCCGTACTCTTCAAGCTGATTGCTGAGCCAGAGCGTCAGGCAATCGATGAGAATGGCCGCAGCCTCTCCGGCCGCCGGTGGAATTGCCTCCGCCAGCTGCAGCGGCTCCTCAAGAACCTGCCAACGTTCACCCCGCTCGGCCTGATGGCGCCCGACCCGAACGGCCATCTCGTCGTCACGCACTTCAGCAGTGGCAACGTAGAGCAGATCGCCAACATGTTCCTCGGCGAGTTTCTGGGCATAACTGCTCTTGCCGGACCGGCTGCCGCCGGTGATATAGACAATGCGACCCATCAGAACTCCAGCCCCTTGCGGGCCGGGATACCGGCATCGTACGGATGCTTGACTTTTTCCATTGAAGTGACCAGGTCGGCCAGATCCCGGATCTCATCCGGGGCATTGCGCCCGGTCAGAATAAGATTCATTGGTTCCGGACGCTCTTCAATCAGTTTGCGAATCGCCGCGATTTCGATATACCCGTTGTGCATCGAATTATTGATTTCGTCGAACACCGCCAGATCGTATGCACCGGAGAGAACCAGCTCCTTCGCCTCGGCAAAGGTCTCGTTTACGCTTTTTACGATGATCTCCTTCTCCGGCATCTTGCCGATGATGCCGATACCGGCGGTGAGGATGGTCATGTTCGGCTGCTGACTCAGCAGCTTGATCTCGCCGCTCTCCGGCTTATCCGGCTTGAGAAATCGGGCGAGCAAAACCTTCTGCCCCTGACCGAGCGCCCGGACGATGACTCCGGTCGCCGCCGTGGTTTTGCCTTTACCGTTGCCGGTGTAGATGTGAACGAGACCTTTTTGCATGGAAAACCTCTTTCAAAATCGCCACTAAGGCACGAAGAACATCAAGGAGCTCAAAATCTATTAATTAACGGAGAGGCGGAGAACTGGAGAGAAAAGCAACTTCAAATCCAAACTCTCCTGGTTAGGTCAACACCATAAAAGCTATTGATTTGTTTCTCCCCGCTTAATAGGTCTTCGGCTCTGCCTCTCTCCGCCTCTCCGTTAAGATGCTTTTGAAGTTGTCTTTCTTGGTCTCTTCGTGGCCAAAAGGTTTTAGACTTAAAACAAAAACCCGGACTCCACAGGGAATCCGGGTCAAGCATAACTTGGAAACCCGAACCTCTCCCGCGAAGGTCATTACGGAACAGCTTCCGGGCAGGTCTCCTGGCTTGTGGGTCAACTTACTGGCCGGCCCTTCCCGTTTAAAAAAACAGTGGTCTGCCGGCGGTCATCGCCACTCACAGTTGCGGGGCAGCGAGGGAATCTCACCCTCTTCCCTATTCTTCCGCCTTTTTTTACTGCGGCGGACACCCGAAAGCGTTGTACTCAATATTAATGTCCGACCTTTGTAGCAAAGGAAAAAGGCCGGTGTCAATCAATCATAGCGAATCGATCAGGATTCTTCCTCACCGACCGCAAGCGTCGATTCGATCAACTCCCAGATAGCTTCTATTCCCTGTCGTTTGAGCGCTGAAAAAAGGGTAAAAGCATCGGCCGGCAGACCGGTCGCTTCAGCAATGGTTCTGACATGTTTCGCCTGCTGGCTCCGGTTGACCTTGTCGGCCTTGGTAATGATCGGAATGGTCGGAATGTCAAGCTCCTCGAGCCAGTCGAGCAACTGAATATCTTCATCGCGCGGCGTCCGACGGATATCGAACAGCAACACCACCGCCGCCAGATTCTGCCGCGACTGCAGGTAGGTCCGGATCATCGGTCCCCACGCTTTTTTCACCGACAGCGGGACCTTGGCAAAACCGTAGCCGGGCAGATCGACCAGCAGGAATTGTTCGTTGATGCAGAAGAAATTGAGCATCTGCGTCCGGCCCGGAGTTGACGAGGTTCGGACCAGGCTCTTGCGATTGATCAGGACGTTGATCAGCGAACTCTTGCCGACATTGCTACGCCCGGCAAAAGCGACTTCCGGCATTGAAATCTCCGGATAGCCCTTCGGCTGAACCGCACTGGTCAGGTATGTGGCTGTCTTGACATGCATCTTGATTCTCCGGACGTCAGCGTAGCACAGGACGGCAAAAGACGAAACAAATGATCGACAACTTTTCACCAGAGAAATGGTATGCTATATTTTACGAGTTGAGAGTTGAATGATCAAACTCCAGCTTTACTTTATAAATCCAGAGGAGGAACTTCTAAAATGATGAGTCAGAAGCTGCAAGATGCCATGAATGAACAGATGAAGAACGAATTTTTTTCCGGCTACCTCTATCAGGCGATGGCCGGTTATTTCGAATCTGAAGACCTTCCCGGGTTTGCCAACTGGATGCGTATTCAGGCGCTGGAAGAATTGACCCACGGCGAAAAGTTCTTCAACTTCATGTGTGAAGTCGGCGCCCGCACCAACCTGTTGCCGATCGATGGCCCGAAAAACAACTACAAATCGCCACTTGAAGTTCTTGAATACTCACTCGAACATGAAAAATTTGTGACCGCCAGCATTGGCAAGCTGATGACCATTGCCAAAGAGGAAGGGGACCACGCCAGTGAAATCTTCCTGCAGTGGTTTGTTACCGAACAGGTCGAGGAAGAAGCTTCCTTCGGTCTGCTGGTCAAGAAGCTCGAGCGGATCGGCGACGACTGCAACGGCCTGCTCCGCCTCGATGAGGAACTGGCCGGGCGGTCTTTTGTCCCGCCGGCAGCAGAAGAGTAATTTAAAAACATAAAACAGAATTCAAAAGAGGGCTGAAAAAATCAGCCCTCTTTTTTTGGTTTATCGTACTTTACCGGGAACAATTGGTGCGCACTCAAATTCTGCCATACTTTTTAACCACATCTGAAAAGCATAAACCCAGTTCGGCGTCTTACATGGGGCCCCGGTAGAGCAATTGGACAGTCAAAGAAATCAGGTGACACTTCCCTCGACTACGGGTAGTGTCACCGTCAGGTTATATAAAACAGCTGTAAGTTTTAAGTTGTCAGCTGTCAGAGGAAACCAGGAAAGTCTCAAAACTTTAAAAGCAAAGCCTTTGACTTACCCCCGTTGCTCTTGAGGTCGCACCTGCCAGCACGATCACTGAACCGTAGCCCGACCGCAACCGCCACGGAGACATTCCGCGTTTGCCTCAAGGCAAACTCCCCGGCAGCACAGTTGAACAGAAACAATCCAGACCGCGAAAAAAGCCCCCGTCAAGGGAGCCGTTTTCTGCATACTCTTTTATGGCTCAATAAAAGAGTATGGCGGAGTGCGCGGCCGCGACCGCGCGGTTCTTCCTGGCTTCTGTCTTCAGGGGGACACGTCCCTGTACTTCGGGTCGTGTCCCTGTCATACCAATCAAGGTCGCCGGTATGGCCCTGCAAAGACACCCAATTCAGTCTCTTGCGCCGGTGAGCGCCGTCGAGCAACGGATTAATCTGGCTTTTTTGGCAATCGATGCCGGTTCGCCGCAAACATCCGGTAACCGATACGGGAGAAGAGGTTGATCCCCGGCAGGCCGGTCATAATAGCGAGAAGATGGTAATGAGCTCCGGGCAGCTGACGCCAGATCAACCGGAAAGCGTCGACTCCGACATGGAAGGTTCCGTCTCGATCCTGAACGTGCAGCTGCTCCATGAATTCATCGAGATTTTTTCCATAAGCAGCAGGATCAAATCCGGGATCGTTGATATTGACATACTCAAGGTCGACCCCGTCTTCGATCTTCATATAATGGCTGATCTCAGCATCGCAAACCCGACAACTGGCATCGTAAAAAATCTTGATCTTTTCATTCTCCATAGTTGCCATTATAACAAAAGACCGCCATAAGCGGTCTTTTGTTGTGTCGTTTTTGAGATTGATCCATTAATTGAGTAAATCCTGGAGATCTTCGCGGCGTTCATCGCGAAAACTCTGCCTCTCTTCGCGCCGCTCCTGGCGATATTCCTGCCGGTCGTCTCTTCGGTCCTGACGAAAGGCCTGACGATCTCCGAAACGATCCTGCCGATGCTCACGCCGCTCCGCACGGTATTCATGACGAACTTCACGCCTTTCGGCCGGGTTATCGGCATGAAGCATTTCACGTTTCATCTCTCGCTTTTCATGCCGCCACTCTTTTCCATCCTGCCGCCGCTCCTGCCGGAATCCTTTACGATCATCAATTCTTTGATGCCTGAAATCCATGCGGTCCGATCGCTTTTGCTGGCGAAAGTCCTGCCGGGCGTCTCTCCTCTCAACCCGATATTCGTGGCGCTCGCCGCGAGTCGGCTGCTCCCAGGCGTAAGCCGGAATTGCGATAAAGACAACCATGGCTGCTGTCAATGTCAATTTTGCAAAATTAAACATCTGATCCTCCTTGGGTTTATATGTATTGTTTGACTGGTCAGACGGCTATCTATCCTGTTCGGTTGACAATCAACAATAATTTTCTCTCATAATGGTCATTCCATCCAGTTGACAAAGAACCGATTTTCGCTTAAAGTACGCTGTCTTTGAACATTAAAAAAATAATGATTATTTGAGAAAAAGGAGAGAGATCATAATGAGTTCAACAACCGATGCAATCAAGCGTTCCATTCTTACGGAAAAGAGCGCCATGGATTTTTACACCAGCTGTGCTTCTCACATGAAAAAAGAAGAGGCGATCAAAACGTTTGAGCTTCTGGCACGCGAAGAACGCGAGCATGCAGAATCGTTCTTCCAGATCTATGACGGTGATGACATCGGATCTTTCGAAGAATTCATGAAGACCGAGACTGATTCAGACTGGCTGAGCGATGTCGAAAAATCAGCACTACCGAACATGGACGAGCGCAAGGCAATGGAATTTGCCATGGAGAAAGAAAAGCAGCTTGAGGAGCATCTGCGCAACATGGCCGAAAAAGTTGATGACCCGAAAATCAAGGCTGTTTACGAAGCGAACGCCAAGTCGACCCACAACCACTACGTTCTGATCGAATCGGAATATGCCCGCCTCATGGGAATGGTTCACGAAACGGATATCGACACCTTCGTTCGCGAATAATTACACGACTCCCCTGCACCACCCAGCCCCGGTCGATTTCGACCGGGGCTTTTTGTATCTCTGCGCTTTGATCTGAATATGATATGCTAAATGACATTGAGCCGGGAGGGTCATCATGAAGGCGGAATTCGATCGACAGTTTTTCATGGATAGGGTTTCAAAAAGCGTGCAGCGGATCATGAAGGAACCGGAAGTCGATGGCGCTAGCGATGCCGCCGAGACAGTTCAGCAGATGGCTGAAAAAGTCTGCGCCGAGCTGGTTGGACGGGACCATCGAATCGCCTGCAGCGAAGGTTGCTCACACTGCTGCGTTGTCAATGTTTCAATTCTGCCACCTGAGGCCGAGGCGATTTGTAATTACCTGCTAAGTGTCAGCACCGAAGAAGAGCTTGAACTCTTGCGCAAAAAACTTCACGCACTTGATCTCGAAACACGCTGGCTCGATGATGAAGAGCGGATTATGGCGAGAAAACAGTGTGCATTTCTGACTGAAGCGGGAAGCTGCAGTATCTACCCGGTCCGCCCCCTGCTCTGCCGGGCAATGACATCGACCGATGGCAACAATTGCCGCGAGGCTTTAAACATGCTGGCCCTGGATGAAGAGACCCCGATTTTTATCAACCTGCAGCAGCAGGAAATTTTTGAAGCCGCCTTTATCGGCTTCGGTGAGGCCCTGAAAAGCCTCAGCCTTGAATACAGAAGTCTTCGCCTGACCGGAGCAGTCAGTCAATTTATGCTCAAACAATTGCACTAGCCGGAGTCGACAGAATCATGGAATCTGAAAAGACTATTCAAGACGCGATTTACCATTCGATGCTGACCGAAAAGGACGCAATGGATTTCTACCGGACGGCTTCGCAGTATGTCCGCAATCCCGACGCCCGCAAAACTCTCGAGTTGCTGGCCCAGGAAGAGCGGGAGCACGCAGAGTGGTTTCACCGTATCTGCAATGGTGTTGACCTCGAAGAATTTCTTGAATTAATTGATAGTGGCCCGAATGAGAATTCCGACTGGCTGATCAAACTCAAGGAGATCAACCTTGAAAACGGCGAACTCGAGGTTCTGGAAATTGCCATGCGCCAGGAAAAGGAACTCGAAAAGGAATTGGCCCGAATCGCCGCTGAAACCAGCGATGAAGATGTTCGCAGGATCTACCAGGCGAATATTGAATCAACCCGGGAACATTTTAAAATGATCGCTGAAGAATATAATCGACTGAAAGAGCTCCTCTTCTCCTGATACCCCACCAATTCCCTAAGGGTCTGCCTCACTGGATCACACCAACTGAAACAAAATGTTTCGCGGAACGTTTTGTTTCAGTTTTTTAATGTTCTGCCGTCAACTGGCGGAATAGCCGCATTTAATTCGATTTCCTGAATATAAAACCAGGATTGAAACAAATTGTTTCAATCCCACGAATTCCCCTCTGACCTGACAGGCAGATATAACCACTCGGAATTACTATATATAATTTTTTTCGGCAAGTTGGCATGAATCGTGTTTTCTGTATATCAGGAATTATGAAACTAAACCAAGGACTCATCACACATAACATGGAGGAAAAAATGAAAATCACGACCAAGATTCTGATCATGCTGATCATTGTTGTCTTCACGGCAACGTCCGCCCTCGCCGTCAAGGGAGGCAACCCGAAAAAAGGAAAGTACCTCTACAAGAAACACTGCAAGGCCTGCCACAGCGCTGATAGCGACGGCGGCGAGCTGACTCCGATGTCAAAGACCATGAGCCAGTGGGATCGCCTGTTCAAGCGCGGCAAGCACAAGGGCGGCCAGGAAGCATGGGACAAGATGAAGCCGCAAGAGCTCAAGGACATCAACCAGTTCCTTTTTGACCATGCAGCCGATTCGCCTTCGCCACAGACTTGCGGCTAAAAAATTAACTGCCACGCTACAAACTTATCAATGGAAGAAAAGAGGAGGCAAAACCGATGAAAAAACTTTTTGTTCTGCTGCTGACCATCATGCTGGTTGCTCCGGCAACCATAATGGCGGCCACCCCGGCCGAACTGGAGAAAATGATCAAGGATCTCCAGGAAGA
>PKUH01000112.1 GCA_002869615.1 Desulfuromonas sp.
CAGCTGAGGAAGTGAAGCTGCTGCTGGCGGCGATCCGGAGGAATATTGCCGATGCCCGGGTGACGGCAATCAGTGATGAAACCCGTTTCGATGCGGCCTGATCTTCTTTGGCCAGGTCTGCTGATTCGGAGTGCCGACTCGTCCTGCTGGACCGAATTGTTGACAGGTTGGGTTGAGGAACGTATGGTGGAATGAATTGTTTTGGGGACTGTCCCTCCGTGGACTGTCCCCGGTTCTGCAGTGGGGGGATGCAATGAACCGGTTCTGTTTCACCCGTAAAGATAATCATCAATCAAACCGCCCGATCGGTCATGTGCCGATGGGCGGTTTTTTGTTTAGAGATGCAGGTGGAAAGTAGCCTGTCCCCTTTTTCCTTTCCCGGAATTATCTAGCCCCTATTTCTGTTGTCATAATACTAATTAAATACTTTATCAATCGAACGGCTCGCGAGTTCCTTTTTGCGACGTTCAATTGCATTACGCTGTTGCTGAATATTTTTATAACGGTCCTGATCGAGAATAACTTCTGGCACGGAAAGTGAGCCCCCGTCATAGACTCCGGTGAACCCGTCAGGCTTCTTGCCGTTGGTGAGCTGGTCTATCTGGCCCATTAATCTCGGGAAGTCTTCCTCCCCTTCGCAATGCATCCGATTGCCTGATTCACTACATTTCGGAACCAGTGTGTAGGCAAGGGTCAGGTTCTTGTAGCTTATTTTATATGTCGGAACTGCTGGCCCTACTTTAATACTGCTCCCCATTTTATAACTGCTATAAAGAACCATTTTTAGCTTGGCTTTTTCTGCACCGGAAATGTTCCAATTGACCGGGCCGTAGGAGGCTAGAAACAATATGACCGGAGTCTTCGATTCTTTCAGGCTCAATTGGATTTGGTGATCCATCTCGTCGCTGTCATAGACGGAGGCAACCCAGTATTTTGTTTTTTCCTGGCGATTCACATTCTCTATCGCCACCATTGCTTCGGGTTTCGTGGACATCGGCACGACGGGAAGGATGTTGACCAGCAGATCGGTTGTGTGCCAGTTGTTAGCATACTCAACTTCTATCGTATGTAGACCTTTTGTAAATTTAAAATGGATGTTTCTTTTTGTTTTGCTGCCGAAAACCTCCTGACCATCAATATATATTCTCGTCTCGGCGTGACTCTGTGCAACGGATATTTCTCTTTCCACTTCATCCTTGAATTCAAAATTTCCGACCCAGTAGGCTCCAAAATCCTTGGATGGGATGCCATGCAGCTGATCATGGATGTAGTTGACGCTGGCTGATTCCTGATACGCCGAGGCAACAACCATTTTGGGATCCGTGGTGTTGATATAGAAAACCTTGAACATGTTGACCGGAGCCATTGCTGACGGATTAAGCTGTTGCCCTAGCTTGGATGCAACGGCGATAGTCGGCTTTTCGGGAATATTTTTTTTGACCTTTTTTTCTGAGTTATTTCCAGGGCCTTTTGTCGCAGATGGTGGCGCTGACTCATTGACAAAATTCGAGTAATTAAAAGCCGCATAACTCCCGATAAGAACAAGAAGGAGTCCGACGAATAGAAACAATCTTTTATTTCGATGGGTGTTATTGCGAGCGGATTTATCCAAGTGTTCTGGCGGCAGATTGTTATCCTTCCGCTTATTGATCTTGGCTTCAGTTGAACCTGGTTCGAATATAAAGCCGAGATTGCATGACGGGCATTTAACTTTGACGGCTTTTTCGGGTAATCGCTCAGCAGGATATTTTTTGCTGAACTGACAGTTTGGACAGACAATAGAGAACATTCTTCCCCCCCCTAGAATAAAGAATACAAAATTTCAGCCAGATAAATCGACAAGTGAATATGATTGAATACTATGCGATAAGATAATTCACACGTCAACTTTAATTCTGGGGGTATAATCCCTATACGTACAAACTCGGGATCGAATCCTATTTTTGATTTTTCCCTTCGTTGATCCTCTTGCCTGCACTATTTCGGTTCTAACCACTCTGGTGTAGAATCCCGGGCATGACCGACCTGCGCAAGATCATCCATATCGACATGGACGCCTTTTACGCCGCCATCGAGCAGCGCGACAATCCGAAGCTGCGAAAGTAAGTTCGGGGACACATAAAGTACGTGTCCCCGAATTGATTCTACCCTGTTGGATGTTGAGATCCGACCCCGGGTGAGTTCTGTTGACAGGTCGGGTTGAGAAACGTATGGTGAGCCGTGTTGTTTTTTGATCGAGACGGTCCCTTGGTGGGCTGTTCCCGGTTCTGGGGAGGGGGATGCAATGAACAGGTTCTGTTTCACCCGTAAAAACTAATCGTAAATCAAACCGTCCGAACGGTCATGTGCCGAAGGGCGGTTTTTTATTTTTTAAATTTTCACGTGGTTGCAGGATTTTGTCATCTTGAAGTCACAAATTGTGACCTCAAGTTTAGGGAATTGTTTTGTTCGGAGGGGGATGATGTCAATCGATTTGATACGGATAGAGCGTTCGATCCGCCTGATTCGTGGCGACAAGGTGCTTCTCGATGAAGACCTGGCGGAACTTTATGGAGTTTCCGTCAAAAGACTGAATGAACAGGTCAAAAGGAACCTTGACCGGTTCCCGGCCGATTTCATGTTTCAGCTGACAAATCAGGAGTTTAAAGACTTGAAGTCGCAATTTGCGACCTCAAATCAGTGGGGCGGGCGCCGCACACCGCCGTATGCGTTTAGTGAGCAGGGCGTTGCCATGCTCTCCAGCGTGCTCAACAGTCCGCGGGCGGTGCAGGTCAATATCGAGATCATGCGAACGTTTGTCCGCTTGCGGAAAATCCTGGCCTCGCATGCCGATCTCGCTGAAAAGTTAGAGGGATTGGAGCAGAAGTACGACGAACAGTTCCGGGTGGTGTTCGAGGCCATCCGCCAGTTAATGAGTCCGGACGTTGCTGAAAAAGAATCGATCGGGTTCAAGGTGAAGGAAGGGGAGGCGGCTTATTCGTAGGTTGAAGCAGTCACGAATTCACTTTTGCAGTTACAAAAGAAGCCTGTTCCCTTTTTGTGTTCTTCAAGCGGAAATATAGCTGTTGATTCTGGTCTGAGCAGCCTGGGTCCAAGCTCTGATGTTTTCAGGGAGCTTATTGGTATCATCTTCAATACAACACTCAACTAAGCGGCATCGATCAAAAAGCAGACCAGCTTCAGCACAATTGCTAGCCCATTCGATTTCATCTACTGATTCAGCTATACAATATGCGCGCAAGGGGGGGATTAGAAAGTCATGAGAAATCCACTTTTTTGCAAAGACTTCCGGGCGAAGTTCAGAAATATGAGACTTCCAGTTCGTTCCGGTTTTTGATTGGGCAAAGACGATTAATTGACCGCCTCTCCCATCAGTAAAAGGTATTGTGCCAATAACATCTAGTTTGTCATCTTGAGCATGGATAGGAGCTTCTGTTCCGTTAATATTTCTGAATCGACCTTTCTCTTTTAGCATTACCATTAATTCGTCAACACGTTCTGAAAATCTACCGGCATTATCGGATGTCCCAAAAACCATGACAGTTGATTTTACGGCACCGAGGTATTGCTTGAGAGCATGTGCGCTTAAAAACTCCATTTCTAGCGCACCGTCAATATCCTCAAGATTATGGTCTTTATTCATATTTAATCTAGTAGCAGCTAACAGATATAAATATGCAGTTTGTTGCGGGTTGTCCCAAACATTGGGCTTTAAGTGAAGAACAGTGCCTGCTGTTCCATTAATTTCAAATGGATAAGCTTCGTTGCAAATTTCTTCTCTCTTAGCGAGCTCAGCAAAGACATCTTCCAGGTATTCCTGGTGCTCGTCTTCTTGGTCTTCACACCCTTGGTAGCTATCATCTTCGTTTAGAATCTGGTCATCAACTAACCCAAGGTAGTTAACTACTCGTTGCGCAGATGCTGACCGTTCTACCCAAGCGAGAATCTCTACGAAATCAGCGAGTTCAGTGACGGAGGCTTTAGGGCTAGGCTTTTTAGGGAGTTTGAACAAAACCTTACTCCTCTGTAAGCCGCTCTTTTTTTTCAGGAGTACGCATCTGCTCCATCTCTGAATATATTGAGTCAGCTGTAGTTGCTACTGTCCCAGCGACTCTGAGTAAACTCTCGGATTTGTCATATCCAGTCGCTAAATGAGATTTTGCTCGTAACAATTCTCGTTTGGCTCTTAGTAGTGCTTCCTCAAAAATGATCAGAGACGTTCTTGTAAACTCAAAGGCTTCGCCAATCTCTGCACCGTCTCTTAAGACCGCAGTAGCTTCACGACTCAAAAGAATCTCATTGAGTTGTCTAAGGTGTGGGTTTTGGGATTTGACAACAGGCGGTTTCTTTTCTCTTTTGTCACCATATAGCCATGAGCAAAGTTCTTTCAAATTGCCCAGTCTATCTTCGGGAACGGGAGATTCACTTTCCTCGTCTTCATCCTTTAGAGATAAAAAATCTCTGAATCCTTGATATTGAATGCCTGTGTAGAGATGTGAAAAAGAAAGATGTTTATTATATCTATTCTCTAAATCATAGGTGTCAGTTCGCTCTGCCTGCTCGAGAACCATAAGTCCTCTGTAGAGTTTTTTTACAGTGCCAAAGCCATCGCCAATTTGTTTGGCGATATCCGCAAGTGCAACTCCATATTGACTGTGGACATAACCAATATATTTAGCTTTTGCATAACTCGACCATTTTGCGGCCCCATTTACATGCTTAAAGCCCAAGAATCTCCAAGATTCTTCTCTGGGCGAAATGAGAGTTGGAAGTGCTTCTAATGCGCTTCTGGCCTCGTCGGATACGGGTTCAACGTCCCATTCATTTTGCTCAGCAATCGAAGGGTCTAGCAAAATACGTACAGCTGCAAGGCGACGGTTACCTTCGATAACAATATTTTTACCTTCTTCTTCCGTAACGATGAGAGCTTCATGAGGAAAAAAGCCACTTGCAGAGATCGATTGAGTAAGCTCACGTACGTCCATTGCATCCCAAAGAATCTGTAGGATTTCTTCCTCACTAGTTTCTTGGGTAATGCCATATTCAGCTAAGCGGGGATTGTGATGGTCAAAATGTAAGTCATTTGTCTGTATATATGTTACATCACGAGAGTCAGTTGCCATATGTCCCTCCGTTGCTTACTTGCCTGGCAGAGTACTCTTTTTCATGGGCCCTCAATGCTACGGGCAAATCTATAGTGCTTGGTGTAATAAGAAGTTCTTCTGCAGAGCGTTTAATTTGTAAGGAGTAGCGAATCGGTAGTTTTTGCACCGTGCAGGTTTTGCTGTACAGATTACGAATCAAATCACAATCGTCATAAGACATCATCCAGGGAAGAGTCTTTTGACTTGTCATGTATTTAGCTAGATCAGCATGGTTCTTTGCTTCATACACATTTAAATAAAGTTTGCGAGCTTTAACAACATACGGTGGGTCTAGATAAACAAATACTTTATCTCTGCCTCTTCCTCGGGGCAGTGTTGTTTTTAAAAAATCTATAGCATCCAAATTGCTTATGTGAATAGAGTTTCTTAACCTACCGAGTGCCTCAATTCTAGCCGAGAGATTGTCTCTGTTAAACCTAACGTCAATTCGCCATTTTCCGTCTTGTTGATATCCACCAATAGGTCCGCCCGATAGGATGCCTGAACGATTACATCTGTTCATATAAAAGGTCGAAAAACCTACTTCAAATAGATCGTGTATGTTTGGGTTTTTGGAAATTTCGCGTTGCCGGGCCCACTCCTCCATTGTAAGATGAACTTGCTGAATGTTGTCTATGAATTGTTCGCTCTCTGAGAGCAAAGCTTGCCAAAAAGAGTAGATGCGGATATCTGCGTCGTTAAGAAAAACTTCTGACACAGCTCCAGACATTAGCAGTCCAAGGGCCGCTCCTGCACCGCCAGCATAGGGCTCAAAATAAGGACACCCTTGGAGATCATTTAAATAAACCAAATCATCAATGAAGTCTGTTAGGCAGGCTTTGCCGCCAGGGTAACGTAAGGGGCTAATGTGAGGAAGGGTCTTATATTTCATGTTAACCTGATGTTGTTCATCTGTTGCCCCAACGAAGAAGATCAACGCGAACGGTTAAATAAAACAAACTATTTACGACTAAAAGACAATAATTTTCATCAACTTACATTATTCTCAAAGAGATGTAAACTACTCAAAAAGTTGGTGTGTGAAATGGTGTATATGTATTTAATCTGTCCGGGAGGGGGAAAAGGGGACAGGCTACTTTAAATATTAGCCTGCCCCTTTTTTATTCTGTACCCCTGCTTTTTCAACCGATTCCATGAGTGCATTAATCCCTGCAACTGTAGAGAAGATTTAAGGGACGTTGTTGATATGTTGACAGCTTCCCGGGAGAGATCCGTAAATCCATATCTTTAATTCGACCCGGGCACATTGCGAGATATCGTTTCCGGTAATTCCCCCCTGAACGACTTGTCCTGTTCCGGTTATAACCACTCTGGTGTAGAATCCCAGGCATGACCGACCTGCGCAAAATCATCCATATCGACATGGACGCCTTTTACGCCGCTATTGAGCAGCGCGACAATCCGAAGCTGCGCGGCAAGCCGGTGATCGTCGGCGGCGATCCGGATGCCCGCGGGGTGGTGGCGACCTGTTCGTACGAGGCGAGACGGTTCGGAATCCATTCGGCGATGTCGTCAGCCAGGGCCTACCGGCTCTGCCCGCAGGCGATCTTTGTGCGCCCGCGCTTCGAGGCGTACCGTGCCGTCTCCTTACAGATCCGGGAGCTGTTCCACGAGTACACCGACCTGGTCGAACCGCTCTCCCTCGATGAAGCCTTCCTCGATGTCACCGACAACAAGAAAGAGATCGCTTCGGCGACCTGGGTCGCCAGGGAGATCCTGCAGCAGATCCGCGCACGCACCTCTCTGACCGCTTCGGCCGGAGTCTCCTACAATAAATTCCTGGCCAAGATCGCCTCCGATGTGAAAAAACCGGCCGGGCTGACCGTGGTGACTCCGGAACAGGCTGCGGCGTTTATCGACACGCTGCCGATTCGCCGGTTTCACGGTGTCGGCAAGGTGACCGAGCAGCGGATGAAGTCGCGCGGTATTTTGACCGGCGCCGATCTGCGTCAGCGGAGCCTGGAAGAGCTGCAGCGGGATTTCGGCAAGTCGGGGCAGTATTTCTTTAACATCTCCCGCGGCATCGATCACCGGCCGGTGGTGCCGAACCGGGTGCGTAAGTCGATCGGCAAGGAGACCACCCTCGCTGAGGATTGCGGCGATGTCCGGCAGATGGTCACCATATTGAGTGATCTGGCGCGGAAGGTTGCGAACCTGGTGCAGAAACACGAGACCAGCGGCCTCACCCTGACCCTGAAAGTGAAATATTCCGATTTCGAGATCGTGACCCGGAGCCAGACCGGCCCGGAACCGATCGTCGAGGCCGATGTCATGCTCGAGCTGGCCGAAGAGCTGTTGACCAAAACCGACGTGAACGAACGGCCGGTCCGGCTGCTTGGATTGACGCTTTCGCAGCTGACAACCGAGATTCCGTTTGAGACTCCCTTGCAGCTGGAACTCCCATTTCCCGGGAAGAGCTAAAGTGAATTCGGGGACACATAACTTATGTGTCCCCGAATTGCTTTATGCGGCTTTCGGCTTGATCAACAGAAGTTGAACAGGTAGAGTCCGGGGACATAATCCCTTTTTCAAAAAGCAAGACTATGATCACCAATATTATCTCATCGCTGAACCTCATCTCCCACCCGGAAGGGGGCTGGTACCGGGAAACCTGGCGCGCTGCTGAAACCATCCCGGCCGCCGGTCTGCCGGAGCGTTTTGCCGGTGAGCGCAGCTTCGCCACCTCGATCTACTTCCTGCTGACCTCCGACACCTTCTCGGCCCTGCATCGCATCAAGTCGGACGAACAGTGGCATTTCTACAGCGGCAGCGGCTTGACCATCCACGTTATTCACCCCGACGGCCAATATGAACAGCTCAGGCTCGGCGCCGACCTGGAATCCGGCGAAAGTTACCAGACAGTGGTGCCTCACAGTTGCTGGTTCGGGGCGACCGTCGATGTACCCGATAGCTACGCCCTGGTCGGCTGTACGGTCGCCCCCGGTTTCGACTTCGCCGATTTCGAGCTGGCCGATCGTGCGCTATTATTACGAGAGTTTCCGCCGCACGAAGAATTGATCACCCGTCTGACCCGAACTGCGTAGGGAAAAGCTCCTCCGTCGACATCGATGGCAAACTCGTCATGAATCCTTTCAAAAAAATCTCCGGCAAGATCAGGTTATTGATCAAATTGACTCTCTGGTTACTGCTGATCCTGACGATCGGCGGTGCCATTTTTACCGCCTGGCTGTTCCACGATCTGCCCGATATCGCCTTTCTGAAAAATCGCGATACCACCTTCACCATCGATGTGCGCGACTGGCAGGGGGAGACCCATCCGTTCCAGGTCGGCCCGGAAAATCCTTATTGGACGTCGATCGAGAAGGTCCCGGTCGAGCTCAAGTGGGCGGTGATCGCCGCCGAAGATGCCAGCTTCTACCTGCACAAGGGGGTCGACTTCGTGGCGATCAGGGAAGCGCTGATTTATGATCTGAAGCAAAAGCGCCTCGCCCGGGGCGCTTCGACCATCCCGCAGCAGCTGGCCAAGAATCTTTTCCTGTCGCGCGACAAGTCGATTCTGCGCAAACTGCGCGAACTGGTGCTGGCCGTGCGCATGGAAAAGCTTCTGAGCAAGGACCGTATTCTCGAATTATATCTCAACGTCGTGGAGCTCGGTCCGCTGGTCTATGGCGTCGGCGACGGCGCCCGCTATCATTTCGGCCGACCGGTTGAGCTGCTGACGCCGGCCCAGTCAGCGATTCTGGCTGCCATCCTTCCGGGGCCGCGCGTCGCCTTCAACCCTGAGACGCGCCCGGAAAGGGTTCGCCAGCGAGCAGCCCGACTGCTCGGCCTGCTCGGCGTCCGCGATGTTCTTAACGATGAGGAGATCGATGTCGCGCTGACCGAACTCGAGCATCTCGGTCGACCGCCTCTTGAGCTGGCGCCGCCGGAGGAGCCGGCATTTGATCTGTTTGAACAGTAAGAGAAGGGTCAGGTCTCAACTTCTGACGTATGAACAGTTGTTTTAACCTGTCAGGTGTTGAGATCTGACCCCATCTGGTTGACAAGATTGAATTTGTCCGAACAATCCGTTACTGATCCCTGTCGGATTGCAGGTTGAGCGAATCCTCCTTGATGCCGACATGGCATTGCCCGCACTCGGTTGGTCCGTTTCGTTCCTCGTGACATTTCAGGCAGATACTGTGGCCGTAAAGCTGATCAACGGTGCCGCCGAAGGTCCGCAGGGCGCTGTGGCAGAAACCGCAATCCGCGGCATTGCGTTCAGAGTGCTTTTTGTGCAGGAAGGTCACGGTGCCGTGCTCACCTTTGTAAATAAATTCCTCTACCTTCAAGGCGCTGTCGGTATTGGCCAGAACTGAACCGGCAATAAAAAAGCTCAGAAGTACAGGCAATAGCCATTTTCGTTTTTGCATGTCGAATCCCTTTTGGCGAGAAACATCCCTGATCCGGGCCATATTTTATCCAAGTGCAACTATGAGCAATCTTGATGCCAAGTATATTCGGCTATTTATGGGACTTTGCAGGGAGGCATTGTGTGCCAGTCACAGCCGGGGTGTGTGTCAGACCCCGGACCTGACACAGGCATGGCACAGGCAAACAATCGGGTTGAAGGGTCTTTCGGATCGACCAAAACCGCTTGCGCTGGCGGGTTGTCGCAGGACCGCCGGCTGACTTTTATCTTGGCATGGTGGTTGCTGAATACAAAGTGTGTTTCGGCGGCAACCGCTGGACGTTTTTAAAGTTCAGGATTGGACGAGAAGGAAGGGTGCCGATGTTTTCAAGCAAGGAGAAAGGGAGCCAGGTGGCGAAAGATTCGAATACGGCCGAAAACGATATTGTCGCTTTTATCGGTGCCGGAAGTCAATTTGAGGGGCGCATGGTCTTTTCTGAAAGCATGCGTATCGATGGTGCATTTCGCGGTGAGATCGCCTCGAACAGTTTACTGGTGACCGGAAATACTGCCGAGTTGCAGGGCGATTTTGCCGTCGGTTCGCTGATCATGAGCGGCCGTTTCAATGGCCGGATCAAGGCCGAGACCCGGGTAGAACTGCGGGCGCCGGCGACTATCGAAGGGGATATTGAAGCGCCGGTGGTGGTCATCGAGGACGGGGTTGTTTTTAATGGAGCGGTCAAGATGGCCGGGAATGGTTAGGCAGCTTATGGCGAAAACTGTTCTTGTGGTCGATGATTCCGCTTCAACCCGGCAGACCGTGACCTTTGTGCTCGGCCGTAGCGGCTATTCGGTGGTCGCGGCGATCGATGGCATCGACGCCCTGCGCAAGATCGCCGAGGAGCCGATTGATCTGATCGTTACCGAGGTCAACATGCCGAACCTCAGCGGCGTTGATTTTGTCGAAGAGGTCCGCAAGTCGGAAGGGTGTGTCGATATCCCGGTGATTGTCTTGACCATTGAAAACGACCAGAAGGTTCGCAAGCGGATGAAACAGCTCGACTGTGCCGACTGGCTGGAAAAGCCGCTCAAGACCGAATCCCTGCTGAGCTCGGTCGAGAGCGCACTCGCCAATAGCGGCGGAAAGCATTGACTTCGGTTTTCGACCCTCAGACCCGAGTGTGAACAGACGCCCCGCCTGACCCGAAGAAAAAGGGAAGCAGATAATCTGCTTCCCTTTGCTTATTTCGGATTGGCCTGAATTTCAGGAAAACTCCCGGTTCTCCTGCTCCATAACCCGGATAAAGGTTGTCCGCTTGGTCAGCTCCTTGAGCGCCGCGGCGCCGACATAGGTGCAGGTTGAGCGCAGGCCGCCGAGGATATCGAGGACCGTCGGTTCGAGCGGGCCGCGATACGGCACCTCGACCGTCTTCCCTTCCGAAGCGCGGTATTCGGCGACGCCGCCGGCATGTTTCTCCATGGCGGTTGACGAGCTCATGCCGTAGTAGAGCCGGTACTGCTTGTCATCGCGCTCGACGATCTCGCCGCCGCTCTCGTCGTGCCCGGCCAGCATGCCGCCGAGCATAACGAAGTCGGCGCCGCCGCCAAAGGCCTTGGCGATGTCGCCGGCGCAGCTGCAGCCGCCGTCCGAGATAATCCGGCCGCCGAGCCCGTGGGCCGCGTCGGCGCACTCGATCACCGCCGAGAGTTGCGGGTAGCCGACCCCGGTCTTGACCCGGGTGGTGCAGACCGAACCGGGGCCGATGCCGACCTTGACGATGTCGGCGCCGGAGAGGAGAAGCTCCTCGACCATCTCGCCGGTGACGACGTTGCCGGCGACGATGGTCTTGTCGGGATAAGTTTTGCGGACGCGGACAACGAACTCGACGAACGATTCGGCGTAGCCGTTGGCGACGTCAATGCAGATGAAGTTCAGCTGCGGGAAGGCCCCGATGATCTGCCCGAGCTTGTCGAAGTCGGCGTCGGAGACGCCGGTGCTGACCATGATCCGCTCGTAGATCGAATCGTTCCGGCCGTCAAGAAAGTCGGTCCACTGCTCGAGGGAATAGTGCTTGTGAATGGCACAGACCATGTCATGGGCTGCCAGCACCGCCGCCGCTTCGAAAGTGCCGACGGTGTCCATGTTGGCGGCGATGACCGGCACCCCGGTCCATTCCCGCTTGCTGTGCAGGAAGGTGTAGGTGCGATTCAGCTCGACCAGCGCCCGGCTTTTCAGGGTGGAGCGTTTGGGACGGATCAGGACATCCTTGAATCCGATTTTCAGATCGCTTTCAACGCGCATGGTTCAACCCTTTCCCGGTCAACAATTGAAAATATAAATTGAATAACAGTCCATATTATAGCACAGAGCATTTTTAGAGGCGGAGAGACAGTCAGATCAGAAAGTAGAGTAGCGGCAGGGTGATAAAGGCGAGGGCCATGCCGAGGCTGACCAGGGCGGCGGCGAGCTCCGGCAGCAGGCCGGCGGCAATGGCGAGGGCGCCGGCGGTGACCATCGGCGGCATGCCGGCTTCAAAGATGCTGATATCGCTGGCGAGATTTTCGAGGCCGAGCAGGCGACAGGCGGCGAGCGCCGCCAGTGGAGCGACCACCAGCTTGATTGCCAGGCCGTAGCCGAGCGGTTGCAGAACGCTCCTGCTGAGCCGGATGCGGAGCTGGAAGCCGATCGCCGTCATCACCAGCGGGGTCAGCATGCCGGCCAGGTTCTCCAGTCCCGTGGCGAGGGGGGCGGGGTAGGGCCAGCCGCGCAGGAGGAGGCCGACCAGCAAAGCCGTCGTCGGCGGGAACAGCAGCGCCCGTTTCGCGACCTCGGCAACCCTGATTTCCCCTTCCCGACCATAGGTGGCGAGGATAATCGAGCCGTAAACTGCGAAGATCAGCATGGTCCCGATCTGGTCGTAGATGATCAGGTAGGGGATGCCGGCTTCGCCGAAGAAGGCATTGACCATCGGCACGCCCATGAACGAGGTGTTGCCGATCGGGACGATCAGGAGCAGCACGCCGACCGTCTGGCGCGACCAGCCGAGCTTGCGGCCGGCCAGCACAACCAGCACGGCCGACAGGGCAAGCATCGCCCACGGCATTAGCGCCGGGACGATCATCTCGGAGGTAAAGTCGAGTTGCGGAACCTTGAGCAGGATCACCGCCGGCAGGGCGACGTAGAGGGCGAACATGTTCAGCGCCTGGGCCGTCTGCGCGGGGAAGGCCTCGATTCTGCGGAACAGCATGCCGAGACCGACGAATATGGCGATGAGGATAAAGTTTTCCATTTTTCGACCGAATCGTTTTTTACCGCCGAGATGACGGAAAGGAGAGGTACCTTTACCCTATTGTCGGACCCGGATGCAATCCAAATCTGAGCAGCTGCCTGGTCGCTGATTATTATTCCGTTGGTTGATCTAATCCGACTCCGGTTCCCTGAAGTTTTGCAGGACATCGCGGCCGCCGCGCTTCTTCTTGCTGCTGATGAGCAGAACAAGAAGATGCGCCATGAAGGCGGCGATGAAAGCAAAGGTGAACCAGCCGGATAATTTCCCGATCGCCGCCTGCTCAAGATAGGTCGGCCAGTCGCCGACGGCGCTCGGATGGAGCTTGATCTTCATCAGCCAGCCGGCCATCAGGATGGTGAAAAGGTAGATGTAATTTGCGGCAATGCGGCGGCCGAGAGCGTAGATCATGTTCATCTTGTATTGCGGATAGCGCAGGTCGGAGGCGAGCTCGGAGCGCCAGTAGACCCCGTCGTCGGAAAAGTCGGGGTCACTGCTCAGGGTGCCGTGGGCCACGGCATGATAGATGAAGTTCTGGTGGAGCAGCCGCACCCGGTACTCGTAGGCGTCATAAAAGCGGAAGCGGCGCGCCTCGACCAGCAGCAGGGTGTAGAGGATGGCGGCGCCGAACAGGAAAAAGGCGTGCGGCATCTCCGGGTGGCTGAAGCCGAAGCCGAGAAAGGCGGCGGTTGCCCCGACCGCCCAGTTGGTGGTGCGGTCGAGCCGTTCGCGCCAGGCGAGGCTGCGTTGCGCCTCGGCCCGGTAGTAGTGGGCGAGGGTGGTGATCAGTTCACTGCGACTCAGTTTTTCAGTGTTTTCAAAATCAGACATACTCAAAAGATAGCAGACTTTTGGCCATTCACGAAATTTTCCATGTCAAATTCTACTCCGGGGATGGCTGATAGGGCATCATGTTCCATTTGGTCACGATGCATCGTCGCTTCCTTGCTTGAACCCGATCACCCGTTCCGATAGAATCAAAGACAGATTGATTGCAAAGGAGGACCGTATGAAGATCCGCAAGAGTTTTTTCGATTTCGAGTACAGCGAGGTGCTCGATATCAAAACCCGCGAACTGATCCGCGTTGCCTGTGCCGTGGCGGTACACTGTCCCGACTGACTGCAGAAGCACTTCGCGGTCGCGAAGGAGAAGGGGGCCAGTGCGGAGTAGCTGCGCGAGGCGATGGCCTACGGGATGATGGCGCCGGGTGGCCGCGCGAAAAATTTTGCAAAGGCGATG
>PKUH01000113.1 GCA_002869615.1 Desulfuromonas sp.
AGTGAGGTGCCAGATGAAAAAAGTTCTTGTTTTATCAACGATAGCGCTTCTTTTATTTGTTTCAGGATGCGCGACCACCGGCCCGACCCGGGTCAAATGCCCGGCCTGCGGCTATGAGTTCGAAACTGAGACTGGTGGTTGATTACAAATCATGTCAGCAACAAAAAAGCCCCCCGTAATCCGGGGGGCTTTTTATTCGGCCTAAGAAGAGTTACTGCATGAAGGCAGCCTTTGCCATCTCCATGACCCCGTCCGGCAGTACACCAAGATAGAGTACCCCGAGGAGAGCGATCACAATCGAGATTACCGCTCCGGCGTGCAGTTTCACCCAGGAGTAATCCTCAAGCGGTTCACGGAAATACATGTAGACCATAACCCGCAGGTAGTAATAGAGTGAGACCGCCGAATTGAGGACACCGATAACCGCCAGCCAGATATACCCGGCCTTAACGGCTCCGGCAAAGACATAGAATTTTCCAGCGAATCCGGCGGTCGGCGGCAGACCCATCAGCGAGAAGAGGAAAACACACATCGCAACACCGAGAAACGGCCTCTTGTAACCGAATCCGGCAAAACCTTCCAAAGTCAGGTTCTCCTCTCCCTTCTTGCCAGCCAGAACCAGAACACCAAAGGCACCGATATTCATGAAGGTGTAGGCGAGCATGTAGAAGAGAACACCGGAGATGCCGACGAAGTTGGCAGCAACCAGACCAACCAGGGCATAACCGGCATGTGATATTGAGGAGTAGGCGAGCATCCGCTTGATGTTGGTCTGTGAGATCGCAATGAAGTTACCGACCGTCATCGTCAGGACCGCCAGGATCCAGAGCATGATTGTCCACTCGTCGCGCATTTCACCGAGAGCGAAAAACAGGATACGAATATAGGCGGCAATCGCAGCAGCTTTCGGGCCGGCGCTCATGAACGCTGTCACCGGAGTCGGCGCGCCCTGATAAACGTCGGGTGCCCACATATGGAATGGCACGACAGCTATCTTGAAGAAGAACCCTGTACTGAGCAAAATCATACCGGCAATAGTCATCGGATTGCCAACCTCGGCCGGATGGCTCGCCAGGAACTGACCGATAGCGTCGAGATTGAAGTCCCCGGTCACGCCATATAGAAGAGCCATTCCGTAAAGTAAAAAACCGGTCGAAAAAGCGCCGAGCAGGAAGTACTTAAGACCTGCTTCGTTTGAACGGACATCGCCCCGGAACAGGCCGGCCAGCACATAAAGCGAAATAGACAAAACCTCGAGGCCGAGGAAGATGGTCATCAGGTTGGTCCCTGAAACCATCCACATCGCACCGGCGGTCGAAAACAGGATCAGCGCGTAATACTCACTGATCGGGTATCCTTCCCGCTTCAGGTAATCGTCAGAAATCAGGATTGTCAGTATTGCGGCAACAATAAAAACAATATTGAAAAAGACGGCAAAACTGTCCTGCAGTACATGACCGGCGAACCCACCGTGACTGACAGGGTCAATCCAGTCAGTATAGGTGTAGATAGCCGTTACAATCAGCCCGATTATGCTGATCCATGCAACATGACTTGTCCGGCCGCGAGCCGAGAAGACGCCGATCAGCAGTAATGCCATAGCAAAGCAGATCAGAATCAGCGACGGCATGATTGCCGAAAAATTCACATTTTCAATGGCGGTTTGCACCAGATTTTCCATGAACATCTTCCTCCGGAAACAGTGTTGATGCTTTTAATTATTTAATATCGAGGTGGCCAGATGCATCGACATCCTGCACCATGGCGACCTGCTGATTCCCCTTGACCTGCTGCAACAGGTTTTCCAGGGAAGGATTCATTTTGCTGAAAAAGGTATTCGGATAGATTCCGATCCAGAAGACAAAGATCAACAGCGGTACCATCAGAACGATTTCACGCAGCGACAGATCCTTCAGCTCTTCATTCTTCGGATTGGTGATTTTACCGAACATGACCCGCTGGTACATCCAGAGCATATAAACAGCGGCCAGAATCACACCGGTCGTTGCAAAAACGGCATACCAGCGGAGTTCACTTTCAAATGCTCCCATCAGGGCGAGGAACTCGCCGACAAAACCGTTCGTTCCCGGCAGGCCGATTGACGAGAAGGTAATGATCAGAAAGATCGTCGCGAAAATCGGCATTTTCTTGGCAAGGCCGCCGAACTCGGAGATTTCCCGGGTGTGGCGCCGTTCGTATATGAATCCGACGATAAGGAAGAGCGCGCCGGTCGAGATCCCGTGGTTGATCATCTGGATCAGACCGCCGGCCATACCCTGAATGTTCAGGGCAAAAACACCGAGCATAACAAAACCGAGATGGGCCACTGAAGAGTAGGCGACCAGCTTCTTGACATCGCTTTGCACCATAGCGACCAGTGAACCGTAGATAATACCGATGACGCAGAGCGTCGCCAGGACCGGCATGCACTGCTGCAGCGCATCCGGGAAGAGCGGGATTGCAAAACGGACAAAACCGTAGGTTCCCATCTTCAGCAGAATCGCTGCCAGGATAACCGAGCCGGCCGTCGGAGCTTCAGTATGGGCGTCGGGCAACCAGGTATGCAGCGGGAACATCGGCACCTTGATGGCAAAGCTGAAGGCGAATGCCATAAAGAGCAGGAGCTGGTAACTCGCCGGAATGTCGGCCAGATAGAACTGGGCAATGCTGAAGCCCTTCATTTCGATACCGGACTGGATCGCGAAATAGTAGACAAAGATGATCGCTACCAGCATCAACAGCGAGCCGACCGCCGTGTAGATAAAAAACTTGACGGCGGCGTAGATCCGGTTTTTGCCCCCCCAGATACCGATCAGGAAGTACATCGGAATCAGCATCAGCTCCCAGAAGACGTAGAAAAGGAACAGATCAAGGGAAATAAAGGCTCCGAGCATCGCTGTTTCAAGCAGCAGCAACAGAGACATAAAGCCCTTGACGCTCTTTCCGACAGCATTCCAGGTCGACAGCACAGCAATCGGCATGATGAAAGTCGTCAGCATGACCAGCCAGAGGCTGATGCCGTCGATGCCGACGTTGTAGTTCATCTGGAAGTACCCCTCAACGTTGATCCAGGGGATAAACTCGGTGTACTGCATATCCGAACTCATGGTGAACACATCATTGAAAGCCAGTGGAAGGCTGACAAAGAAGGTGACGAGGGTCACAACCAGAGTAAAGCTTTTCAGCAGAGGCTCGTTGTCCCTGGGAATAAACAGCAGGATCACCATGCCCAACAGTGGCAGGAAAGTCATCAGACTGAGAAGGTGTTCGCTCATTGCAAAACGCTCCTTGTATTAACTCTAGAAAATTCTCTGCCTGTTATCGCAGGACAAAGTAACCAACAAAAACAACAACCCCGACTACCATCCATGCCGCATAATTCTGGGTCAAACCCGTCTGCAGCAGGTAGCGGGAACCGGAGGAGATGCCCCGGGTCACATAACCGAAACCATTAACGACCCCGTCAACAATACTGACATCCAGCCCCTTCCAGCAGAAACGGCCAAAGGCCTTGCATGGGTTAATGAACAGAAAGTCGTAGAGCTCGTCAATGTACCACTTGTTATAGACCCAGCGATGCAGCTTGCTGAACCGTGCGGTAAACCGCGCCGGCAGCTCCGGGCGCTTCATGTACAACAGGGTTGCCACACCGATTCCGGTGAGACCGAGAATGACCGAAAGGACCATCAGACCGATTTCAGTCGAAGCGCTGCCATGGGCACTGATGTCATAGGTCTGCTGCGTATGATGAAAAACCGGAGCCAGGAATTGATCAAGCTTGTTACCGATATGGAACTTGTCGATGACATGCGGAATCCCGACAAAACCGCCGACGGTGGCCAGCGTTGCCAGGACAACCAGCGGCAGGGTAATCACCCAGGGTGACTCGTGCACGTGGTCCTTGGCACGGGCATCGGTCTTCTGCGGACCATGGAAGGTCATGTAGAGCGACCGGAACATGTAGAAAGCCGTCATCATGGCCGCCACCGAACCGACGACCCAGACGATGATGCTGCCGCGGGTCGATGCGAAGGTCCACCAGAGGATCTCATCCTTGGAGAAGAAGCCGGAGAAGAACGGCATGCCGGAAATGGCCAGACAGGAGATCAGGTAAGTGATCCAGGTGACCGGCATGAACTTGCGCAGGCCGCCCATGTTGCGCATATCCTGAGGATCATCATCCAGATGAGCATGATGCAGGGCATGGTGCATGGCGTGAATAACCGAACCGGAACCGAGGAAGAGACAGGCCTTGAAGAAGGCATGTGTCATCAGATGGAAGATACCGGCGGTAAAGGCGCCAACGCCCATCGCCATGAACATGAAGCCGAGCTGCGAAACAGTTGAATATGCGAGAACGCGCTTGATGTCATTCTGGGCAAAACCGATGCTGGCGGCAAACAGGGCGGTCGCAGCACCGACACAGGCTATAACCATCATTGTGCCCGGGGCCATTGCAAACAGTCCGTTCATCCGGCCGATCATGTAGACGCCGGCGGTAACCATGGTCGCAGCATGGATCAGGGCTGAAACCGGGGTCGGACCTTCCATTGCATCCGGCAACCAGGTATAAAGCGGAATCTGGGCCGATTTACCGGTGGCACCGAGGAAGAAGCAGAGGGTGATGATGGTGACGACAACACTGCCGGTCCCGAGCAAATGACCATTAGCGGCAATCTCTTCGAAATTGATCGTCCAGACGCCATGCTCCGAACCGAGGGTCCAGAACAGAGTCAGCAGTCCGAGCAGGAAGCCGAAGTCACCGACCCGGTTGACGACAAATGCCTTTTTGGCGGCATCGCCAGCCGATTTCTTTTCAAAGTAGTAGCCGATGAGCAGGTACGAGCAGAGACCGACGCCCTCCCAACCGATAAACATGACCAGGGCGTTGCCGCCGAGGACCAGCATCAGCATCGAAAATACGAAGAGGTTCAGATAGCTGAAGTAGCGGTAAAAACCCTCTTCGCCATGCATGTAACCGATTGAATAGAGGTGGATCAGCGAGCCGACACCGGTAACAACGAGCAGCATCACCGCCGAGAGCGGATCAAACAGGAACTCCCAGTCAACCTGAAGCTGACCGACCGTCATCCAGGAAAAAACTTTCTCGTTGTGGCTTTTGTCAATATCACCGAGCAGCTGAAAGAAATACTTGCAGGACACGACGAAAGACATGGCCACAGCCAGTGTTCCGATGGCACCGATTACCTTTTCACTCTTGAGAACCTTCTTGCCGAGCAGACCATTGATGATGGCGCCGACGAGGGGAAAGAGCGGAATGAGCCAAAGTTTATCGTACATCTATACTCTCCTAACCGGAATGAATCCCTACAACAAAAAGCAGGTTACCATTTCAGCAAACTGAAATCGTCAACCGCAATCGACTCCCGATTACGGAAAAATGCGATCATCAGGGCGAGACCGACGGCTGCTTCGGCAGCGGCGACAGTCATAACAAAGAAAACGAAAATCTGACCATCCATGTTGCCGAGGTGACTCGACAGGGAAATAAAGGTCAGGTTGACGGCATTCAGCATCAGTTCAATACACATGAAGATAACAATCGCGTTCTTCCTGGTCAGAACCCCGAAGGTCCCCAGAGAGAAGAGAATTGCACTCAACACCATGTAGTGACTTGTTGTAATCATTGGATCTTCCTCCCGTTAAGCCGTTAGACTTCTTTTTTAGCCAGCACCACGGCACCGACAATGGCCACCAGGAGCAGGATAGAGGCAATTTCGAACGGCAGCAGGAACTTGGTGAACAAGGACTCGGCAATCAGTTCGGTGTGTCCGATCTGAGCAACCGCCGCTGCGTCAAAATCCTTCTTGATGTTGATCATGTCCATCGGCCGGCCACGATTGAGCAGATAGTAGATCTGACCAAAGATCATGGCAGCAAGGACCGTTGCCCAGCCGACACTGTGGCTCCCCTTGCGGGCTACGGCGGTTCCGAGATTCAGCAGCATGATCGTGAAGATGATCAGCATCAGAATGGCACCGGCGTAAACCATGATCTGGATGGCTGCCATGAATGGGGCATTCAGCATGACATAGAAGTTTGCCAGGCAAACAAATGTCATCATCAGGGCAATCGCATTATTGATCGGGCTCTTGCAGGTTACGACCAGAAAACCCGAAACAACAGCGACCAGGGCAAGCAGGTAAAAATACATTATTTCCATCGATTCAGTGCTCCCGTCACGAATTAGCGTACAAGACGATCTTTATCGAAGGTGAAGTCTTCGCGATGATAATTGGCCAGTTCGTAATCGCCGGTCATCTCGATCGCTTCGACCGGACAGGCCTCGACACAGTAGCCGCAGAAGATGCACCGCAGAAGATCAATCTTGTAGACCTTCGGGTACTTCTCACCTTTTACATTCTCGGCCGATTCGACCGTAATACACTTGGCCGGGCAGACGGTCGGGCAGAGATAGCAAGCAACACATTTTTCGCGGTCATGGTCGGGAACCAGGCGGTGCAGTCCACGAAAACGCTCAGCCGGCTGCAGCCGATGCCCTTTGCGCGGATACTGAACAGTCGTGGTATTCCCCGGGCCCAAGTGCTTGAATGTGATCCATAAACCCTGGATAAACTCTTTAATCATGAGAAATCCCTCTTTCTCGAATTAATGATTACTGGAACATCAGGACAACAAAGCCGGTGAGGACGATATTGGCCAATGACAGCGGCAGGAATATCTTCCAGCCCAGGAACATCAACTGATCGTAACGCACCCGTGGCCAGGTCGCCCGGATCCAGATAAAGAAGAACATGAAGCAGAAGATCTTGAGCAGGAAATTGATCGGACCGTAGAACGGGCCGTCCCAGCCACCAAGAAACAGGGTCGCAGTGATTCCGGCAATCACGATCATATTGGCATATTCAGCCATGAAGAACATGGCGTATTTCATCGATGAATACTCGGTACAGAAACCGGAGACAAGCTCGGTTTCGGCTTCCGGAAGGTCAAACGGGGTCCGGTTGATCTCGGCCAGGCCACTGAACATGAACAGGACAAAAGCGAGCGGCTGCGAGAAGATGTACCAGTTGTGCATCCAGTGCGGCAAGGTAGCGATGCCCCAGAGCGGTTCCATCTGGGCGGCAACAATACCGCGGAGGCTGAGGGTTTCCGACAGCATGAAAATGGAAACGATGACCAGGCCGGCAGTCAGCTCGTAAGAGACCATCTGGGCCGAGGAACGAATACCGCCGAGCAGCGAATACTTGCTGTTCGAGGCCCAGCCGGCAAGAACAATACCGTAGACACCGAGACCGGCCATTGCCAGGACGAAAAGGATGCCGATATTGAGATCGGTAATCTGCAACGGAATGATGTACTGGCCAATCGTCAGGTCAGGGCCGAACGGCACAACCGCCATGGTGATCAGTGCCGGGACCAGGATCATCATCGGGGCCAGGATAAACGGGACCTTGCTCGCTTCGGCCGGAATAATATCTTCCTTGAAAAAGAGCTTGATACCGTCGGCGATCGGTTGCAGCAGACCATACCAGCCGGTTTCCATCGGTCCGAGGCGGGTCTGCATCCGACCGATGATTTTACGTTCGGCATAGGTTGCGTAGGCCACAATCCCCATCAGTACGCCGAAGACCACGAGAATTTTAATAATCATGGCCGCAACGAAAAGAAGCGGGCTGTTTGAGAGGCTAAGCATTTCTGGCGTCATGGTAATCCTCTTCATTTACCTTTGTTATCTCATCAATACGGGCTGGCTACTTACTGACATCAACAGCAACAGCAGCTTCACCCTTGTAAACATTATTAATTCCGGCGTCGGCAAAGTGATACGGTGCAAATAAGACCCCTTGCGGCAACCGGTTGTCGATTTTGGCCTTGAGCTGGAGTTCTGCACCGTTCGCTTTGACTTTGATCATATCGCCCTCGGCAACTTGCAGTGCCGAAGCATCTTCACGACCGAATTCAACGTAGGCTTCAGGGACAACCGCTACCGGTCCCTTCGCCCTGGTCGAAACCGTACCGCTGTGATAAAGAGCGCTGCCGGTCAACAACAGATATTTGCCATCAATGGCCTTGTTGCCGGCAACGGCAATAACTTTTTTCTGCTTGATGACCGGACTCTCACCACCCCAGACAACGCCTTCCGGTCCGATATCGTTGAATTCAATACCGGCATAGTTTTTAACCTCTTCGGCAATCGCCGCGAATACGGCAGCCGGACCGGTATAACTGACGCTGCTGCCGAGCCTGGCGGCGAGCAGTTCAAAAATTTCAAAATCGGTTTTTGCCTCACCAGGGCTGGTGATACCCGGCCGAACCCGCTGAATCCGGCGCTCGGCGTTGGTGAAGGTTCCATCCTTCTCGGCAAATGATGCCGCCGGCAGAACAACATCGGCTCGCTCCGCCGTCGGCGACAGGAACAGGTCCTGAACGACAACAAAGCCGGCTCCGTCGAGGGCCTTTTCCGTGCGGCTGCGATCCGGGTAGGAACTCATAATATCTTCACCGGCAATGTAGAGAGCCGACAGGTTGCCGGCTGCGGCCGCATCAAGCATCGCCGAGGCGCCCATACCCTGACCGGCCGGGATAACCCCGAGGTCGATGGCACCCTGGCTGTTGGCCTTTTCGCCACAGAGGTAGAGGCCGCTTCCTTCCTTATCAACATTGCCGCTGAGGATCGCCAGATTGGCGGCAGCAACGGCAATTTCCTTGCTTTGCGCTGTGTAGGGGAGACCGTATGCGAGCAGGATAGCGCTCTTCTCGGCTCCGGCCAGTGCCTTGGCTGCAGCACGGATCTGCTCGGCCGGGACGCCGGTTACCGCGGCAACCTTTTCCGGAGTGTACTCGGCCAGGCTCTTCTGCAGATCATCAAGCCCCTCAACACCAGCGGTCACCGCCGAACCATCTTCAATCAGAGCCTGCGCCATGGCGTTCAGAACGTTGACCTCAAGCGCCGGCTTATGGAGCATGGTCACAGCATTCGGCAGCTTGCCAAATTTGCCCTTTTTATCGGCGACAACGAAAAGCTGGGCCTCGTTGCGCTTGACCGCCTGATTGACAACCATGCCGAAGACCGGATGGGTCTCATAGAAATCGGAGCGAATAGAGATGATGACATCAGCATCTTCAACCTGCGGGAACGTACCGGTTGAGGCCTGGATACCGAGGGTTTGAAACAGTCCTTCCGTCACACCCTTGTAGCACTCGCCGCCGGAGTGATCGATATTTTCGGTACCGGCTGCTTTGGCGACGTTCTTCAGCAGAAAGAGTTCTTCATTGGTCAGGCGGGCTCCCGAGAGGATGCCGAAACCCTTGTCAGCCGCGGCTTTCTGCAAACCTTCGGCAACAGCAGTCAATGCCTCATCCCAGTTCGCTTCAACCAGTTTTCCATCCTTCCTGACCAGCGGCGTCGTCAGTCTCTCCTCGCTATTGGCGTAGGAGTAGCCGAAACGACCACGGATGCAGAGGTTTCCGTCATTAACACCAATCTTGTCGTTGAAGCGAATGGTCTGAACCTTGTTGTCCATCACCCCGAGGCTGACGGTGCAACCATTGCCGCAGTAACTACAGACCGAGTCGACTTCCTTGAGCTGCCAGGGACGCGCCTTGAACTTGAACGGCCGCGGCAAAATCGCACCAACCGGACACATCGACACGCACTGGCCGCAGAATTCACAGTTAAGGCCGCGATCAAAAGCGGTTGCGATCTTGGTTTCGAACCCACGATTGATGAACGAGTAGGAACCATAACCGACGATTTCGTCGCAAACACGCGCGCATTTGCCGCAAAGAACACAGCGGTTCATGTTGCGCTCGATCAGCGGGTTGACCTCGTCGGTCGGCAGATCGAATTTTTCACCTTGAAAACGGTTGGTGACAACTTCATATTCGTAAGTGAGGTCCTGCAGGTCGCATTCGCCGCCCTTGTCGCAGACCGGGCAGTCGATTACGTGGTTGACCAGAAGGAATTCAAGAACGGTCTTGCGAACCTTCTTGATTTCATCAGACATGGTTGTTACCACCATACCTTCGGTCACCGGAGTGGTGCAGGCCGGAATCAGACGGCCTTTCATCTGCTCAACTTCGACCAGGCAGACCCGGCAGGCGCCGTAGGGCAAAAGCTTCTTGGCGTAGCAGAGAACCGGAATATCAATACCGGCCTCAATTGACGCTTCGTAAATTGTCGCAGTTTTGCTGACCGTGATCTCTTTGCCGTCGATCGTCAGGTTAACCATCGTGTCCTCTTTATCGTTAAAAATGCGTCTAGTTCGTTATTCAATTGCCATGAAGCGGCAGGCGTCGTAGCAGGAAGTACATTCGGTGCACTTCTCCTTGTCGATAACCGCGACCTGCCCTTTTTCCCAGGCAATACAGTCAACCGGGCATACCTTCGGACAAATACCGCACTTCTTGCACTTCTCTTCAATGACTTCAAACTTGAGCAGAGGCTTGCAGCTGTGGGAAGGGCATTCCTTTTCTTTGATGTGGGCCTCGTACTCATGCCGGAAGTAACGGATGGTCGACAGAACCGGGTTCGGCGCCGTCTGACCGAGGCCACAGAGCGAACTCTTCTTGATGTCGTAAGCCATATCCTGAAGCAGTTCGATATCGCCTTCCTGACCCTTGCCTTCGGTGATCCGCTCGAGGATTTCGAGCATGATCTTCAGGCCGATCCGGCAGGGGATACACTTGCCGCACGACTCAACGCGGGTAAAGTTAAGAAAGAAGCGGGCAATGTCGACCATGCAGGTCGTTTCGTCCATGACAACCAGACCACCGGAACCCATCATCGCACCGGCCTGGATCAGGGAATCATAGTCGACCTGGGCATCGAGAGCTTCTGCCGGCAGACAGCCGCCGGAAGGGCCACCGGCCTGAACCGCCTTGAACTTGCGGTTGTTGAGGATACCGCCACAAACATCGTAGATAACTTCGCGCATCGCGGTGCCGGCCGGAACTTCAACCAGGCCGGTATGCTTGACCTTGCCGGTCAGGGCGAAGATCTTGGTCCCCTTGGTCCCTTCGGTGCCGATATTGGAGAACCATTCGGCGCCGTTGTAAAAAATGTAGGAAACGTTGGCAAAAGTCTCAACGTTATTGATGTTGGTCGGCTTGCGCCACAAACCACGGACGGCCGGGAACGGCGGGCGGGGGCGGGACATGCCGCGCTCACCCTCGATCGAAGCCATCAGGGCTGTCTCTTCACCACAAACAAACGCTCCGGCGCCGGCCTTGATCTTCATGTCGAACTTGAAGCCGAGATCGAGGCAGTTTTCGCCGAGGATCCCTCTTTCGTAACAGGTATCGATCGCCTTTTGCAGACGCTTGATCGCCAACGGATACTCGGCACGGCAGTAGACGTAACCGAAGGTGCAGCCGATGGCATAGGCGGCAATCATCATCCCTTCAATGATTCCGTAGGGGTCGCCTTCAAGGATCGAACGGTCCATAAATGCGCCCGGGTCACCCTCGTCAGCGTTGCAGATCAGATACTTTTCATCACCCGGCGTCGCCTTGCAGAATGACCACTTGACCCCGGTCGGGAAACCACCGCCGCCACGACCACGCAGGCCGGACTTCTTGACTTCCTCAATAACTTCTTCCGGCGTCATGGTGACCGCTTTCCTGATACCGGTAAATCCTTTATGGGCGAGAAAATCCTCAATACTTTCGGCATCGATGGTTCCGCAACGCGAAAAGATCAGACGCTGCTGCTTCTCGAGAAACTGGCCATAGTAAGGTCCGGCGACCTTCTTTGGCACTGGCTCCTTGCCGATCATGTGTTCTTCAACGATTTGCGGCACCAGTTCGGGGGTCACAAAATCGTAGGTGATCGCCTCCTCACCCGGCATAACAACATCGACCATAACGTCGTTGGCACAGAGACCACGGCAGCCTGTCTTTTTAATGTCGCAACGCTTGCCGACCTTTGCTTCCAAGCCCTGCTTCTCGAATTCATCTTCGAACGCGTCAATAACTTTCTGGGCTCCGGAGGCAAAGCCGCCGGTTCCGGTACAGACAAGTATTTCGATATTTTCAGCTGTGTCGGCCATAAAAACCTCGGTCAGTTATCAATCCATCTTGACGTACTTGTCGATGACTTCATCCATCTTCTGAACTGTCAGCGAACCGTACGTATCGTCATTCACCATAATGACCGGCGCCATACCACAGGCCCCGATACAAGCGACATACTCGGCGGTAAACTTAAGATCCTCGGTAGTTTCGGCATGGCCTACACCAAGACGATCCTTGAGGGTATCACCGATCCGGCCAGCCCCCTTGACGTGGCAGGCGGTCCCCATGCAAACGCGGATAATATACTTGCCCCGCGGTTCGAGGTGGAACTGGGCATAAAAAGTCAGAACCCCGTAGATCTGGCTCGCATAGACATTGAGTCGTTCAGCCGTCAGATGAACGGTCGGCTCCGGAATATAGCCGTAATGCTCCTGAATTGCCTGCAAAGCCGGCATCAGGGCGCCCGGCATATCGACATACTTGTCGAGGATCTCGTTACACGGCGCGAGATCGACTTCCTGTTCTTGAACTTGCTCCACAGCTTCGCTCATGGAATTACCTCTTGAGTCGGAGTCAGTTAACGGTCGATTTCACCAAGGACAATATCCAGGGTACCGATCGTTGCGATTACGTCAGCCAGCAGCGCGCCCTCGACCATCTGCGGCAGAGCCTGCAGATTGACGAATGATGGCGGCCGGATTTTCATCCGGTAAGGATTGGCCGAACCATCGGAGACGAGATAGTAGCAGAGCTCGCCTTTCGGCGCTTCGATGCCGACATAAACTTCGCCTTCCGGCGCCGTAAAGCCTTCGGTAATAATCTTGAACTGATGAATCAGGCCTTCGATAGAGTTGACGACATCCTGTTTCGGCGGCAGACAGATTTTCGGGCAATCAGCGAGAATCGGGCCGTCCTGCAGCTTGTCGAGCGCCTGCATAATGATCTTGGCCGATTCACGCATCTCGATGAGGCGCGCCTTGTACCGGGCGAAGGTGTCACCCTCTTCCATAACCGGCACCTCAAAATCGTAATCTTCATAGCCGCTGTACGGGTTATCACGACGCAGATCCCAGTCAACACCGGAGGCGCGCAGGGCCGGACCGGAGAGGCCGATATCGATCGCATCTTCACCCGAGATCGTGCCGACGTCGATCGTCCTCTTCTGCCAGATTTTGTTGCCGGTCAGCAGGCCTTCGTAAGTATCAACATAGGAGTCCATGTCTTCGGCAAACTTGCGGATATCGTCGGTCACACCTGCCGGCAGATCAGCCGAAAGTCCGCCAACCCGGAAATAGTTGGTGGTCATCCGGGCGCCGGAGATCTTTTCATAGATATCGATAATCGCCTCGCGCTCGCGGAAACAGTAGAGGAATACGGTCATGGCACAGATATCGAGGGCGTGGGTTGCCAGCCAGACAAGGTGGCTCTTGATCCTGGTCAGCTCGGCAAGCATCACCCGGATAACCTTGGCCCGCTCCGGGATCTGATCGGTAATGTCGAGCAACTTCTCAACCGCAAGAACATAGCCGAGGTTGTTGCTCATCGGCGCCAGGTAATCGAGACGGTCGGTCAGGGGAATCGTCTGGTGGTAAGTCCGGTGCTCCGAAAGCTTTTCCACGCCACGATGCAGGAAGCCGATATGCGGCGTCGTTTTGACGACATTTTCGCCATCGAGCTCAAGAATCAGCTGGAGAACACCATGGGTCGAAGGATGCTGCGGACCCATATTTATGGTCATGGTTTCAGTTTGTGCCATCGTTTGCCTCTTTATCCTTGAGGATTAAAGTGTCGCGAGTAGATTTTCTTTCGATTTACTGCAGACGACCCTGATACGGTTCACGATCAGGGCCCTGAACCGGGTAGTCCTTGCGCAGGGGGTGCCCCTCCCAATCGGCCGGCATCAGGATGCGGCGCAGGTCGGGATGGTTGTTGAATGCAATCCCCATCAGGTCCCAGCATTCCCGCTCATGCCAGTTGGCTGTCGCCCAGACCGTGCAGACCGTATCGACGGCCGGATCACTCTCTTCAACCGGAACCTTGATCCGGAGGCGATCCTTGAGGGAGATATTGTAAAGATTGTAGACCACCATGAAGCGGGGGGACTGACCGAGATAGTCGACCCCGCAGAGGTCGCAGAGGAAATTATATCCGAGGTCACCTTTAAGGAAATTGCAGATCTCGACGATCTGCTCTTTTTTAACCGTGACCGTCGTCTCGCCCCGGAACTCTACAACATCCAGAACGGCATCTGCGAATTTCTGCTTCAGCTTGCCAACTGCGGCATGTTCACTCATAGCTTGCTTCCCTGTCATTTATTTATTTTAGTAAGCTCCGGCCATACCGGAGTTATCAGACTTCGGAAACCCGTTCGCCGACTCCGAGAACCGATCCGAACGAGTTGCGCTCATTCATGATCTTTTCCTGGAGCTTGCCAATACCGTAAATCAAGCCCTCCGGGCGGGGCGGACAGCCCGGGATATAAACATCAACCGGCAGATGCTGGTCAATACCCTGAACCGTACTGTAGGTATCAAAAATCCCGCCGGAGCAGGCACAGGCACCCATGGCGATAACATACTTCGGTTCCGGCATCTGCTCGTAAACGGTCTCGATAACCGGCAGCATCTTTTTAGTTACGGTCCCGGCAATAATGATCACGTCAGACTGGCGCGGCGACGCACGGAAAAGGATCCCGAGCCGGTCGAGGTCAAAACGGGCCGCACCGGCGGCCATCATTTCGATTGCGCAACAGGCGAGACCAAAGGTCATCGGCCACATTGAACGGGATCTGGACCAGTTAACCAGCTTGTCCAGACTCGTTGTAATGATATTGTTTCCCAGTGTCTGATCTACTCCCATTCCAGCGCTCCTTTTTTCCAGACATATACGTAGCCGACAAACAGGATAAGAATAAAAACGCCCATTTCAGCGAAACCGAACATGCCGAGCCTTTTGAACATCACCGCCCAGGGATAAAGAAAGACAACCTCGATATCAAATACGATAAAGAGCATTGCGATGATGTAAAACTTGACCGAAAAACGATCCCGGGCCGTACCGAAAAGCGGCATGCCGCACTCATACGGTGCGAGCTTGACGGCGGACGGCTTCTTCTGTCCGACCAGGCGGGAAAAAACCACCGAGCCGGCCGCAAAGGCGAAGGCTATGGCGACAAGCACCAGGATCGGCAAATAATTGTCTAGCATGTAATGACTCCTCCCAACGAGATGACTGTCACATTTAATCTAATCAGGGCTGGTTTTAACGGCATTTTAAGCGTGTGCAAGTTAGGATACTTTAAGGTCTTTGTCAAGGGAAAAATACCGTATACTGTATGCACTTTAGCGGGATCGCCTGATGAGCCGCAAATCCGCTTATTCTGGCCTTTTACGACAAATTTGGTCGCCTTTTACCTTTAATGATTATCAGGTTTTATTCGAGACAATAATCGCCCTTTTTCACGCCGGCCAATCGGCTCCATAAACAGAGTTAATTGGTCGCTGAAATTCGACTGTTCCATTTACTGCATTATCAGTTGATCGTGGGCTTTTCAAGCTATATCGGAAGATCGCAATCTTGGCCGATTTTACTATCGCCTGGTCCGCCCTTTTCGGCGAAGACAACCAATCTTGCCGGTTGCGCTCACCGCATCCGCTGCCGGAATCGGGCCGCAAGAGCAATACGCCGAGCCGGTGGCAGACCGACCATCTTGTCGTTCTTCCCGCTGCCGCCGGCAATGCGACAGAATAAGCGGCAAGCCGGGGTCCAGCGTTACCCGCCTGTTTAAGTTTCCGGCACTGCCGGGACAGGCGGAACGATCACCAATTAAAATACGGAAATTTCTACTTTTACCTGTACCCTGTATGGTGGTACTCTGATGTATGTTATGCACGCTGATTAGCGAACTTAGGCGCCTGGGGGCCAGAGAATATGTCGATAACAGATTTGCCGTTTCGTAACGATTTCTACAAGGTTATGCTCGACCAGATGTCGGAAGGGGTCTACTTCACCGACACCGAACGACGCATCCTGTACTGGAACACGGCAGCCGAGCAATTGACCGGCTACAATTCCCAGGACGTTGTCGGATCCTATTGCAACGACAACATCCTGCGCCATGTCGATTGCGATGGTTGCTCGCTCTGCGAAGACCACTGCCCGCTTTTTGACTCGCTCAAGGAAGGTCGTCAGGTTTACAAACGGGCCTACCTTTACCATAAAAAAGGCTACCGGGTCGCCGTTGATGTCAAGGTTTCCCCGGTCTTCGGATCGACCAATCAGATTTTAGGAGCGGTCGAGGTGTTCTCCGATGCTTCCGATTCAATTGTTCTTGAGAATCTCAACCAGACCTTGCGCAAGCAGTTACGCATTGACCTGATGACCAAACTCCCCAACCGACGCGCCTTGATGCAGTCACTGAAGGACGAATTTATCCGTTACAAGCGTTACGAGTCGACTTTTTCGCTGGTAGCGATCGACATTGATCATTTCAAACAGATCAACGACACCCTGGGCCATCCAACCGGAGACCGGGCTCTGATCTGGTTTGCCAATCAGCTCACTTCGGTGTTTCGCAAGGTCGATACAATTAGCCGGTACGGCGGTGAGGAATTTTTCGTGTTGTTGCCGAATACTGCCGCCGACACTGCAGTAAAGGCGGCAGAAAAGTTGAAGATACGCTTGAATGAACAACCCTGCCCGGTGACCGGCGAGATGCTGACGGCCAGCATCGGGGTGACCTCTCTCCTTGCTACCGACACCCTGCGAAGCGTTCTCGAACGTGCCGACCAGGCGATGTACCGGGCCAAGGAAAGCGGCCGCAACCGGATCTGCGCCGTCTAGGAGCGGGTCATACTGCGCCGGGAATCAATCTTGTTCATCCCGGCGAGCAGGATGCCGAGGGTGATAAACGCACCCGGCGGCAGAATCATTAGCAGGAAGGGCTCATAGCCGGACCCGAACAACGAAATTCCGAGCAGCGAACCACTACCGAAGATTTCCCGTACCGCCCCGAGTACAAACAGCGCCAGGGTAAAACCGAGCCCCATACCGACGCCGTCAATAATCGAAATGAAGGTTCTGTTTTTCGAGGCAAAGGCTTCGGCGCGCCCGAGAATCAGGCAATTGACGACAATCAACGGGATAAAAATTCCGAGTGATTTGTGCAAAGAGTAGACGTAAGCTTCCATCACCAGTTGTACGATGGTCACGAACGAGGCGATGATAACGATAAAGGCCGGAATCCGGACCTTCGGTGGAATCATTTTACGCAACAACGAAACGACAATATTGGAATTGACCAGAACAAACGTTGTTGCCAGACCCATTCCGAGCCCATTTTCGGCACTGGTCGTCACCGCCAGTACCGGGCAAAGCCCGAGCAGTAGCCTGAATACAGCATTTTCCCGCCAGATCCCCTTGCTGAATTCTCCAGCGATATTCATTGGACAATCTCCTGGCGATGATCCCGATAAAATTCAAGGCCCGCCTTGACCGCCTTGACCACGGCACGTGGCGAGATCGTCGCACCGGTAATCTGGTCGAACTCGCCGCCATCCTTTTTCACCCGCCAGTCAATATTATCGAGATTCTTCTGTTTGAACTGATCCTTGAACCAGTCCAGGGTAATCTTGTCCCCCAGACCCGGTGTTTCAGCATGGCTGAGAATCTCGATTCCGGAAACGCTGCCGGTTGCATCGACTCCGACCATAATGAAGATATTGCCGCTGTAGCCGTCAGAAGCGACGACCTTGAAGGCAACACCGCTCAACTGGTCTTCCTTGCGCCCCCGATAGAAGGTCCGCGAAACGTCACGTCCCTTCTTGTCGCGGCCGGTGATCAGCTCGATGGTATCGCTGTCCGGGCTGTTGTCATAAGCCGGCATCACCGCCTGCAGGGCGCGCAGGGTTTCGAGGCGTCGCTGTTCGGCAATCGGCTCGCGGGTCACCGATTCGACCAGCGACAGAATCAATCCGGCACCGGCGGTAATCAATGTCAGCACCAGGGCCAGTTTCAGAATATCCTTCATCACCTGCCCTCCGTTGCGCTGCCAAAAACCCGTGGGCGGGTATAACGATCAATCAGCGGCGTCGCCGCATTCATCAGAAGAATCGCGAACGAAACCCCTTCCGGGTAGCCGCCGAACAGCCGGATCAGAACAGTAATCAGGCCGCAGCCGAAACCGAAAACGTACATGCCCCTTGGCGTGACCGGTGAAGTTACCATATCGGTCGCCATATAGAAGGCGCCAAGGACGAGACCACCGGTCAGCAGATGAAACACCGGATCGGGATAACGCGTCGGATCGACCAGCCAGAAAATGCCGCTGGCGATCACCACGGTCGCAATAAAGGTCAGCGGGATATGCCAGGTAATAATCTTTTTCCAGAACAGGTAGGCGGCACCGAGCAACAGGGCCAGGGCCGAAACCTCGCCGACGCAGCCGGCCATGTTGCCGATAAAATAATTTCCGAAGCCGGCGGTCATGTTCTCCGGCAGTTGGCCGGTCAACATAACCGCTGTCTTCCACTCGCCAAGCGGCGTCGCTGCGGACATGACATCGATTCCGCTGCCGAGCGGCGCCGGCGCTGTCCAGGCTGTCATGTGCACCGGGAACGAAATCAACAGGACAACCCGCGCCACCAGAGCCGGGTTGAAGGGATTATAGCCGAGCCCGCCGTAGACCTGCTTACCGACAATAATCGCGATCGCGGCGCCGAGCAGGGAGAGCCACCAGGGTGCATTCGGCGGCATATTGAATGCCAGCAGAATCCCGGTCAGGGCGGCCGAACCGTCAGCAACCGACCATTTTGTCTTGAACATTTTATTGCAAAGCGCTTCGGCGGCAACAGAACCACCGGTACACAGGACCAGCGTCAGCAGGGCCGGCAATCCGAAGAAATAGACGGCAACCACACAGGCCGGCAACAGGCTGTAGATGACCGCCCGCATGATCTTGTCGGTCGTCTCGCCGGAATGGATATGAGGGGAAGAGGAAAGATAGATTCCGGTCATGACTGGATTTTCCTCCGCTTTTCAAGGATGGCGGCCTTCGCGTGGCGCAGACTCTGGACCAGCGGGATGTAAGACGGGCAGCTGTAGCTGCAGCAGCCGCATTCGATACAATCCATTGCACAAAAGTTTTCCGCCTGGTCAAACAGTTCCAGCCTGGTGTAGGCGGCAATTGTCGTCGGCAGCAATCCGGCCGGGCAGGCCCGGACACAACGGGCGCAGCGAATACAGGGGCCCGCTTCGGCCAGCGCAACATCTCCCTCCCGGAAAACAAGCAGGCCAGAGGTGCCTCTGGTCGCCGGGACGTCGAGCGAGAGCTGGGACATGCCCATCATCGGGCCACCCATAATCAGTTTGGCCGGTTCGCCGGAAAGACCGCCGCAGAACTCGGCAAGATGCTGCAGGGGCGTTCCGATCCGGATGCGCAAGTTTTTCTGCTCCTGAATGCCGCTACCGGTCACGGTGCAGATGCGCTCGACCAGCGGTCGGCCTTCGTATACGGCATCGGCGGCGGCGGCAGCGGTACCGACATTCTGCACAACAACACCGACTTCCATCGGCAGTGCGCCACTCGGAACTTCACGACCGGTTATCGCCAGGATCAACTGCTTTTCAGCGCCCTGCGGATACTTGACCGCAAGCGGCACAACCTCGATGCCGGTCCCGACACACTGTTCCGTCATCAGTTCAATCGCATCCGGCTTGTTCGATTCGATCCCGATATAGATGCGATCGACGCCAAGGATTTTGCGCAGAATTACGATACCACGCATAATCCTGTCAGGCTCTTCCAGCATCAATCGATGATCGGCTGTCAGGTAGGGCTCACATTCGACCCCGTTGAGGATCAGGGTGTCGATCGGCTTTTCTTCCGGCGGCGACAGTTTGACATGGGCCGGAAACGTGGCACCGCCCATACCGACAATGCCGGCATCACGCAGCCGGTTCTTCAGCTCATCAGCAGTCAGTTTTTCCGGGTCGCCCTGCACCAACCCTTCGATCCAGGTATCTTCGCCATCCGGCCTGATCACAACCGACGGCAGGGGACGGCCGGAAGGATGCGGCCGCGGTTCGATCGCAATCACTTCACCCGAGGTCGAAGCATGAACCGGCACCGAAACAAACCCCTTGGCGTTGCCGATAACTTGACCCTTTTTAACCAGCGAGCCGACCTCGACACAGACCTCTGCCGGGGCGCCGATATGCTGCGAAAGGGGAATGACCAAAATCTCCGGCAGCGGCACTTCCTCAATCGGTCGGGTCGCCGTTGATTGCTTGCTGTCATCCGGATGCAGGCCACCCGGGAAGGTTTTCAGTTTACCGATTGCCATTGATCAGGCCGCCTTCTCTTTTTTACGCATCGGAACGGTCGCTTCGGCGAAACTGCTCCCTTCAGGATAGCTGATCATAAAATCGCGGATACACTTGGTCGGGCATTTTTCGACCGCTTCCGACGCCTTGTCGTGATGATCGTAAACGACCGTTGCCAGGAAGTTCTCGATTTCATAGGCCTCCGGCACCTGTTTTTTGCAGATCTGGCAGGCAATACAGCCGACATCGCAATATTTCCGGACCAGTGCGCCCTTGTCATGACTGTTGCAAAGAACATGGGTCGTCGCCTCAAGCGGTTTCATCTTGATCACATCGCGCGGACAGGCGGCAACACACTTCCCGCATCCCGTACACTTTCTGCGGCTGATCACCGCCAGATGATCCGGAGTCATCTCAATCGCTCCGAACGGACAGATCCGCTCGCAGGTGCCGAGACCCATACAGCCGCCCGGACACTGCTTCGGTCCATCCGCCACCTTCTGGGCGGCCCGGCAATCGGTCAGACCGAGATACTTGTATTTATTTTTTGCTTTGTGATTATCGCCCTGGCACATGACGACCGCGACTTTCGGGGTTGTCGTAATCGGCGCCAGGCCCATGATATTGGCAATCTTTTCCATGACCGCAGCGCCCCCCGGCGGACAGGGTGCAGAGATTGTATCACTGCCGGCGACCATCTTGGCATAACCGGCACACCCGGGAAAACCGCAGGCACCACAGTTCGCCCCCGGCAGCAGTTCGAGAACAGCTTCCTCGCGCGGATCGACTTCAACGGCGAATTTACGGGCGGCAAAGCCGAGGGCCAGAGCCGCCAGGAATCCGATTGCGCCAAGACTGAGAATTGAAGATAACATCTTGTCGTCTCTTTTAACCTTTTACCAGTCCGGCAAAGCCCATGAAAGCGAGCGAAAGCAGACCGGCGGTGATCAGGGCGATAGCGGTGCCGCGAAACGATTTCGGAACCGGGCAGAGATCAACCCGTTCACGCAGACCTGCGAACAGGATCATCGCCAGAGTAAAACCGATCGCTGCTCCGAGGGCAAATACGACCCCTTCAAGGAAACTGTATTCTTTCTGGATATTGAGTACAGCCAGACCGAGGACAGCACAGTTGGTCGTTATCAGCGGCAGGAAGATGCCGAGAGACTGGTAGAGGACCGGGCTGGTTTTCTGGATAACCATCTCTACGAGCTGGACCAGCGATGCAATCACCAGGATAAAAGCAATGGTCTGCAGATATTCGATCCCGAACGGGATCAGGACAAAGTACTGGATAAACCAGGTCACAACCGTCGCCACGGTCATGACGAAGGTAACAGCCATTCCCATCCCGAGAGCCGTTTCGACTTTTTTCGAAACTCCGAGAAACGGGCAGATGCCGAGGAAGCGGGCGAGAACGAAGTTATTTACGAAGATGGCGCTGACCAGAATCAGCAGCAGTTCAGCCATCGTTGAGTCTCCTGAAAACCATCCGGGTAAATTGGTCTGACCAGCCGTTATAGATCAGATTCAACCCGAAAGTCAAATTTATTTATTTTCATTATCAATAAAACATTAATCGATTTACCGCAGAAATATTTATCGATAATAAAAACATTTCGCCAACAATGCAACTGAATACCAGCTGCCTATCGGCTAACGACACCGGGATCGCTACGGCGCCATCAATGCCGCTGAGCCTTGCTCGCCAACCCTTCTTGACATCAAACAAGCGCTGTGTTAAGCAGACGTTCACTTCCATTCATCTCAAATTCTGTGAGGAAATTATGAACCAGCAGACGTCTGCAAAACTGTTCGCCCGCGCCAAGGAACTGATCCCCGGTGGCGTCAACAGCCCGGTTCGGGCATTCAAATCGGTCGGGCGCGACCCGATCTTCATCAATAAGGCCGCGGGCTCGAAAATAGAGGATGCCGACGGAAATACCTATATTGATTATGTCGGATCCTGGGGCCCGATGATCCTCGGCCATTGTCATCCCAAGGTCGTTGAAGCGATCAAGGCCGCCGCCGACAGCGGCGCCTCTTATGGGGCTCCGACCGAAAAAGAGACGATCCTTGCCGAAATGGTCTGTGATGCCTACCCGAATATCGAAATGGTGCGGATGGTCTCCTCCGGCACCGAAGCGACCATGAGCGCCATCCGTCTGGCCCGTGGCTACACCGGCCGCGACAAAATCCTCAAGTTCGACGGTTGTTATCATGGCCACGCCGATTCCCTGCTGGTCAAGGCCGGCAGCGGCCTCGCCACTTTTGGCGTGCCGACCTCGCCCGGCGTACCGGCCGATTTTGCCAAGCACACCTTGACCGCAACGTACAATGATCTAGAAGAAGTCAAGGCGATGGTCGCAGCCAACAAAGGCGAAATTGCCGGGATCATCCTTGAACCGATCGCCGGCAACATGGGCTGCGTCGCCCCGAAAAAAGGTTTCCTGGAAGGGTTACGTCAGCTCTGTGATGCCGAAGGCATCGTTCTCATCATCGACGAGGTTATGACCGGCTTCCGCGTCGCCTACGGCGGAGCCCAGGAACGTTTCGGCGTGCGTGGCGACCTCGTCTGCCTCGGCAAGATCATCGGCGGTGGTCTGCCGGTCGGTGCCTTCGGCGGCAAGCGAGAGATCATGAAAGCCCTCTCGCCGGACGGCGGCGTCTACCAGGCCGGCACCCTCTCCGGCAACCCGCTGGCGATGAGCGCCGGCATTGCCACCTTGAAGCTGCTCAAGGAAGAGGGATTCTACGACAAAATCGAAGAAAAGAGCGCCTACCTCGAAAAAGGTCTGCGGGCCGCTGCTGAAAGCGCCGGCGTCGCCACCTCGTTGCAGCGGGTCGGCGGCATGTTCTGCACCTATTTCCAACCGGAAGAGGTCTTCTGCTTTGCCGACGTCAAAGCGGAGACGCCGCAGATCTTCGCCAGATTCTTCCAGTCGATGCTCGAAGAAGGGATCAACCTGGCTCCGAGCCAGTACGAGGCCGGCTTCATGAGTGCCGCCCACTCGACCGAAGATCTCGATGCGACGATCGCTGCAGCCGAGAAATCTTTTAAGGCGCTTTGATTCGTTACCCACTTTTTACCAAGTTTTAAATTCAAAAAGCCCTGTCACGTGACAGGGCTTTTTTTTGGGGCATCTCACTTCTAACGATTACCGAACGTTTTGTCATAGCTTTTCCAGGAAGGTTGAGTCGTGAGCGTGCGCGCTCACACTGCGCCTTACTCTTTTGGCAACGCTAAAAAGAGTAAGCAGAAAAACGCTGCGTCCCAACTCTCAGTTGTTCCCGAAATGTCACAGATGAAAATCGACCGTAAAAAAACTCCGTCCGCCATTGCCAGTCGGCAATTCTGTCCTCAAACAGTTTTTACGGCTGTTTCGATTTAAATCCGTGCCCCCCTCGGCGCTCCGCCATGGGACGAAAAACCAAAAACCTGTCATTCCCGACCCGATCGCGAATCCATTTTTTTCAACTGTTTCCATAATTCTTCGTCGTAACAACACGATCAAGGGGAACACCACAGATGAGAGTTTTTATTGGCGAAAAAAGTTGACTTGGACTACCTGCTATGCTAGAAAAAGTCGTTTTTAGACCGAGTTGTATGCTGTATACAATTTACCGGGCTCCGGATGTCAGACAACAAAAACCAAATGTACCGATCCCTGATGTATGCTTCCAGCCTCGGGATCGCCATGGTCGCTGCCATCCTGATCGGCTTGTATGTTGGCTACCAGCTTGACAAATGGCTTGACACATCGCCCTGGTTCACTCTTGTTTTTCTGTTTCTGGGAATCATTTCAGGATTCAGAAACATTTTCATTTTATCGAAGCGGGCGATGAAGGATGATAGCGATCAGCAAGACACCGACGATCAGCACTGAACTGGCTTTCACCAGAAGTTTCTTTCGCCGGAACTGGCTAATCCTTGGAGTGGCGCTGCTGATGGCCCTGGTTTTCGGTTCACAGCCGATGACGAAAGGGATTCTGGCCGGTGGCCTGATTTCGATTGCCAGCTTTTACTGGCTCAACCGGTCACTAAAGAAACTGCTGGGGCCGACGGCGACCGGATCGAAGTTCTTGATGCAGATCCTCTCGATGCTGAAACTGGTGATCATCGCCCTGATTCTGCTGCTGCTGATCATGAACTATGATATCGATCCGATCGGGATATTGATCGGGTTGTCGATAATTGTTGCAAACGTTTTCGTAGTTGTCATAAAGAGTTTATTCACGGGAGATTTATCGTAATGGTTCATCCTTTTTTATTCCTTGAGTGGATTGCCCACAAGGTCCACGTTGCGGTCGGTAATCACGTTCTGTACACCTGGCTGGTCATGGCGATTCTGATCGTTCTGGCTCTCGTCGCAAGCCGCGGCCTGAAAATGGTGCCGTCCGGCCTGCAGAATTTCTTCGAGCCGGTCATCGACATGATCGAGGGAATGATTGAAGAGATCATGGGACCGAAGGGAAAGACCTACTTCCCGCTGATCGCGACGATTGCCTTCTTTATCCTGACCTGTAACCTGATCGCCCTGATTCCCGGTTTCTACCCGCCAACCGCTTCGCCGAATACCAACGCGGCAATGGCGATCATCGTTTTCTTGATGACCCACATTATCGGCGTCAAGGAACACGGGCTGCACTACTTCAAACACTTTACCGGTCCAATCTGGTGGATGGCGCCGCTGATGGTGCCGATCGAGATTATCGGCCATCTCGCCAGGCCGCTATCGCTGACCCTGCGTCTGTTCGGCAACATGTACGGCCACGAGATCGTTATCATGGTCTTCATCTTCATGGCGCCGCTGATCGTTCCGGTGCCGATCATGTTGATGGGTGTTCTGGTTGCCTTTATCCAGACTTACGTATTCATGCTGCTGTCGATGATCTACATCGCCGGCGCTATTGAAGAAGCTCACTAATCCGTTTCAAACGGTTGATTCAAGTCCTATATTTTTTAGGAACAACAAAAAACAGGAAGGAGAAACATCATGGAATTTTACACTATGTGCGTTATCGCTGCTGCTTTCGGCATGGCTATCGGTTCGTTCGGTACCGGCCTCGGCCAGGGTATTGCTATCAGCAAGGCTGTTGAAGGCGTTGCTCGCAACCCTGGCGCCAGCGGCAAGATCATGACCATCATGCTGATCGGTCTGGCAATGATCGAGTCCCTCGCTATCTACGTTCTCGTCGTTGCACTGTTGATTTTCTTCGGTGTCGGCCCGATCTTCGAAGCCGTTGCCAAGATCGCTGGTTAATCAGCAAATCAAAGCAGGACACAGAAAAGGGCCGCCCAATGGGCGGCCCTTTTTTTATTGGCTTCCGGCCACATTTGCTCATTTATTGTTTTTGATCATTTTCCGACTCATGAAATAAATCAATTGAGAAGAACCAGCATACCGGCGAAAGCTGGCAGGTGGTCGTGACATTTACCCCAACACTGCGACCTATCTCTTTTGTCCCGACAGATCGATCTCCGGCGCCACGCTCCTGAGATGCAGGTCACGCTGCGGGAAAGGTATCTCGATACCGGCCTGTTTGAACTCCCGGCTGATTGCCACTCCGAGGTCGCTGATCAGGGTCAGGCGATTCTTGATATCATCGACCCAGACCCGGAGTTCAAAATTGATTGAGCTGTCACCGAATTCGGTAAAGATCGCCGATGGCGGTGGATCGCTGACCACCGCCGGATGGCCATCACCGACCTGGTTGAGAACCTCGATCACTTTTTCCAGATCGGTACCATATTTGACCCCGACTTTGAGCGTAACACGCGAGACATTACTGGAGAGTGTCCAGTTGAGAACCTTTTCCGATATCATGTGTGAGTTCGGCACGATCAGTTCCGAACGGTCCCAGGTTTCAACGACGGTCGAACGCATGCCGATCTTGAGGATCGCCCCCCACTGGCCATCGATGATAACCGCGTCCCCGACCTTGACCGGCCGTTCGAACAGCATGATCAATCCGCTGACGAAGTTGTTAAAAATATCCTGTAACCCGAAACCGATACCGATACCGAAGGCACCGGCGAGGATCGCGAAGTTCTGCAGCTCGATTCCGGCCATGGTCATGGCGACAATAAAGCCGACCAGGACAAATCCATAGTGGCTCAGTTTTTTGAAAGCGTCTCTTACACCGCGATCGATCTGTTTGCCGAAAAAGATTTGCGTTTCCAGAAAAGATTGAAAAAACCACGAGAGCAGGATCGCCGAATACATGACGATCAGGATCAGGCCAACCATTCTGACCGAAATATGAAACTCGCCGATTGAATACTCGAGAGCAATCAGGGAGACCCAGGCGGCGTTGACATTTTCATAAAGTCCCCAGATCTCGAGCAGATAGAGAAGGGTAATAACCGTGATCACAATCCGGGCGATCCGTGAGAAGCGGCCGCTGACCCGCGACCCGAGGTTTTTGACAAACCGGCTATCAGTGACAATATCAGACTGGAAGAAGTATTCGATCCCGCCTTCGGCAATGCGCATCGCCATCAGGGCAAAAATCATTACGAACACGGTGCCGATCGAAGATTCAATCAGCTGCAGGGCAAAGGTCGCGTAACCACTTATCTGGGCAATCAGGACAACCAGGAGTATCCCTTTCCCGATGCTTACGATCAGCAGGTAGCGATCGAAACGTCCGGTGAAATGCTTGCGGTGTCGGCGGGCTATCGAATAGAGAAACGGCAGACCGAACACCGAAACCAGAACCAGAAATAGCCGGTAGAGCGGTAGCGGAAGTGCCAGGGTCGTCAAGGTTTTCGAGACAATGAAAAAACCGGCCAGAATATAAATCAGTGTCTGCTGGTTTCCTTCCGGCAACAGCTCACTCGCCAGGCGTGCCGCACATATCGTTGCAATCAGCAGGATAAAAAGCTGCAAAAGCGGCGGCGGTAGACTGCTATAAAAAAGAACAGGCGCTGCAAGGGCAATGAAGAGCGCCGCCGAGACCGGCCGGTGGAAGATAAACTGCCAATCTTCGGTTCTGGCGGTCGATGAGACCTCAAGCCGCTTGAATACTATGATCAGCCCGGCGACCAGGAAGAATTGTGCCAGCAGAAGCCAGCTATGCTGCTTGAAAAACGACGTGTCGAACTGTAATGCAGCGCGCACCCCCTCGCCGGTTCTGACCAGCAATCTCTCATCGAGCTGCGCCAGGTAATCACTGCTGAACAGGGGATGGGCATTCCGTTTATAGGGGTCCCGTCGCAGTGCCGCCACTTCGGTATCAAGCGTTTCGCGCAGACCGATCATTTCTTCGCGTAATCGTGAGACCTGTTCCTGCAGTTGCAGCAAATCAGTCGATTTCTTCTTCGCCCGGGCCAGCGTTTCGTCAATTGCATTGCGCACCTTATTAAAGGTCTGGCGCGGAACTTTTGCCCCGGCCGCTTCGAGCGAGCTGCGCCACTTGGCCCAATACTCTTGCCGCTCGGTCCATTCCGTGCGAATCTCTTCGAGATTTTTTAATGGAACACCGACCTGCTCGAGTAGCTGCTTGAGACTGCGGCTCTGGTTGTCGACCTGGGCCCTGACATTAAGCAGGCGATTAACCGGCCAATCCTTTGGCTGACCATACTCCTTGAGCTTCGCCTCGAATTCCCCCCAGACTTTCCTCGCCTTCTGATAGTCATCCGTAAAGGTCTCGGGACCGCTGATCTCTTCGAGCGCCGCGATCAGCTTGACCAGGTCGGCATCGATCTGCGAAGAGCGCGGCACAACCTCTTCCAAGCCCGGGTAGACTACCTGTTCCTGGATGGAATCCGGCGTTGCCGGAGCTGTCTCCTCGGCCGCAGGGACACCATAAGGCATCAGGAGATGGAGGGCGAACAGCCCGGCCAGCAATATCGTTGCGTTGATCCGCAATCCATCACTCCGAGGCATCAGAACCATCTTTTTTTCCTGAAATAGAGGATCATCCCGACGACGGTCGCACCCATCAGCATCCAGACTGCCGGGTAAGCCCAGCGCCACTTCAGCTCCGGCATATACTCGAAATTCATCCCGTACACTCCGGCAATAAAGGTCAGTGGAATAAAAATCGAGGCCATGATCGTTAAAACCTTCATCACTTCGTTCATCCGGTTGCTAACGCTCGACATGTACAGATCAAGCAGCCCTGAGACGGTGTCACGAAAAATTTCGACGGTATCCATTACCTGAATCGAGTGGTCGTAGAGGTCGCGCAGAAACATCCGGGTTTCCGGATCGAACAGCGCCGAATCTTCCTTCTGCATTTCGGCAATAACCTCCCGCAGCGGCCAGATCGATTTACGCAGAACCAGCAGCTGGTTTTTAAAATGATAGATCCGGTTGAGGCAATCCTGGGTCGGCTCGTGAATCAGATCCTGCTCGAGCAGGGTCAATTGGTCACCGATTTTTTCGAGGATATGAAAATAACTGTCAACCACCGAGTCGATGAGGGCATAAACGAGATAATCGGCCCCGCGATTTCGAATTCTTCCACTCTTCCGCTGCAAGCGTTCTCGGACACCATTGAATACGTCGCCCCGGCGCTCCTGGAACGACAGGACGTAATTTTTACCGAAAACAAAACTGAATTGCTCGGCATTGACAACCATTTTTTCGTCATCAAAACTGAGCATCTTGAGAATGATCACTACGTAATCATCAAAGAGTTCAAACTTCGATCGATGGCCAGTATTAAGAATGTCTTCGAGGGCGAGCTTGTGGATGCCGAAATTCTCTCCCAGTTTATTGATCAATTCAATATCATGCAGTCCGTAGAGATTAATCCAGCTGACACTCGAGGTTTCTTTCAGTGGCGTACATTCTTCGATCGTTACATCGTCAAGTCGTTCAATCTTTTCCGGAGCATAATCGATGATGTTCAGTTCCGGGTTCTCGATCTTCTGTTCACCGACATGAACCAGGGTTCCGGGGGCCAGGCCAACTTCTTTTGCTTTTATCTTCAATAATTTGAACATCCGATTCTCCTCAAAAGCAACAGGAGCTTGATATCCTACGGATAAAGTATACTCTTAAACTGACTGAAGAAAGCAGGCGTCGACATGAAACTGAAGCTGATCTCCATTGTCCTGTCAGTGATCCTGATATCACTTTTCGCCCTGCAGAACATTGAACAGGTCGAAGTCACTTTTTTGTTTTGGGGCTTCACCCTGCCGCGTTCACTGCTGATGCTGACCCTGTTCTGTCTCGGCATCCTCTGTGGTATTTCCATTTCCACGATCGCCGGGCACAAAAAACGGCGATAATCAACCCGTTTCTTCTGCTCGACTCCCGCCAGCTGTTTCCCGCTGATGCACCAGTATCGAGGCGATTCGGATCATTCCCAAAACCAGTAAAAGCACGCTGAGAGCTAAAATTGAAGTCGCTTCCAGCTGGTTTTTAAAAAGATTAATCATCACTTCGCGCAGCACAAAAACGATTCCGCCATCAATGATAAATGTTAAACGGATGCGGTTGATATTGAAATATTCGACCAGCGACCGGGATAGCTCGACCAGAACGAAAAGGGTCAGAACATCCGAAATTATTTTATAAAATTCACCGCTGATTCCAGTGCCATTAAAGAGCGCGTAAACCTGATAAAAAAGCCGCCCGACACCGATGATCATCCCGAGCATGATAAAAAGAAGAATAAATGCAAATACAATTTTGACCAGTATGTTAAAATAGTCCTTTAATTTTCCTTCCAATGAACTCCGTTTCACGTTCACCTCGCTTTTTACTCAAGTTATTTCAATTGTGGCCAGAAGTCCTCCGGACCGAGATCGGATTTCAGGTCCTCAACCACCTGTTCGGCATCCGGGTCCCCTTCAAGCATGGCGATATGATAAAGCGCGTCGCCCTGATAGACCAGCGGCTGAATCAGCCGGCCGACAACCAGTCCGGAAACGGGAGCGGTGACCTTTTTTTCTTTTTCGCCAAAAGGATCGGAGACAACTCCGAGATCATCCCCCTTGTTGACATGTCGGCCGACAACCGTCGATTTGATTTGCATACCGCTGATCGGCGCCCGCACCCATTTCGAGGCTGATGATTTGAAGATCGAATGTGAAATCCGGGACGGCCGACTGGTCAGCATACCGATTGCGCGCATCACATTGAGGACCCCGCGTAGCCCGGTGCGGATCGATAACTCGTCAAAACGAAACGATTCACCGGCCTCATACAGCAGCATCGGGATACCGAGATCGGCAATCGCTTCGCGTAAGGAACCATCCCGCGTCTGTGCATCGATCATTACCGGCGCACCGAAGGCGATCGCCATCGCCTCGGTCTCAGGATTATCAAGACCACCCCTGACCTGGGGGAGGTTGAACCGGTCGTTGGATCCAGTGTGGAGATCGATCCCATGCGTACAGTGCGAGAGGATTTCCGTCAACAACAGGCTGGCCAGCCGCGAGGCGAGCGACCCTTTTTCCGACCCGGGGAACGAGCGGTTGAGATCCCTTCGATCCGGCAGATAGCGGCTGCGATGAATAAATCCGAAGCTGTTGACGACGGGAATCACTATCAGTGTCCCGCGCAGGCGATCGATATTTTTACGCTTCAGCAGCCGTCGGATAATCTCGACGCCATTGATTTCATCGCCATGGATGGTCGAGGTGACAAACATTTTCGGACCCGGCTTGCGACCATGAATAACATGGACCGTCAGGGTCATTTCGGTATGGGTGTAGAGCTTGGCCATCGGCAGATCGATGGTTGCACGCTGCCCGGGCCTGATCGTCACACCGCCTATGGTAATCGGTGGTTGCATTCAGCCCTTGCCCCGGGTTCGGGTTTTCCCCGGTTTGCTTTGTTTTTCGATAAACTGAACAATCTGGCCGGCAACGTCCTTGCCGGTTGCCTTTTCGATGCCTTCAAGCCCCGGTGATGAGTTGACCTCCATGACCACCGGGCCATGGTTGGATCGGAGGATATCAACCCCGGCGACGTTGAGACCCATGATTTTAGCGGAGCGCACAGCCGTCGATCGCTCTTCCGGAGTCAGTTTGACCACCGAAGACTGACCGCCCCGGTGCAGGTTGGAGCGAAATTCTCCTTCGGCGCCCTGACGCTTCATTGCCGCCACGACCTTGTCGCCAATGACAAAGCAGCGGATATCGGCTCCGCCGGCTTCCTTGATAAACTCCTGCACCAGGATCTGGGCTTTGAGGCCACGGAAAGCTTCGATGACTGATTCAGCCGCCTTCTTGGTCTCGGCAAGCACCACCCCGATCCCCTGGGTTCCCTCCAGCAGTTTCACCACCAACGGCGCCCCACCGACCAGGGAGATCAGATCCTGGGTATATCTGGTCGTATGGGCAAAGCCGGTCACCGGCAGACCGATCCCCTTGCGCGACAGTAACTGCATGCTCCGCAACTTGTCGCGCGAGCGGCTGATCGCGACCGATTCATTAACACTGTAAACGTTCATCATTTCAAACTGCCGGACAACCGCAGTGCCATAGAAGGTGATTGACGCGCCGATCCGGGGGACAATCGCATCAAAACCGGTCAACTCTTCTCCCTTGTAATGAATGGTCGGCCGCTGCGACGCAATGGTCATGTAGCAGAGCAGAGTGTCGATGACCTTGGCCTCGTGCCCCCTTTGCTCTATCGCCTCGACCAGACGACGGGTTGAGTAAAGTTCCGGGTTCCGGGAGAGAATTCCTATCTTCATTATTTTCCTTTCGAATATGCCTTTCTCAGATCGCGGCCTCCGAGAAAAGATTTCTGCGGGTCGACATTAAAGTTCCCTGCCAGGGCCGTGCGGCCCAGCAACATGCGAAATTTCATGGTGTCGCGATTGGTCAATGTCAATTCGATCGGCCACGACAGATCTCTAAACACGACCTTCTCTTCAATCACATAGCGACGCTCCTGATGTCCGCCGGAATCGGTTACGGTCCGCTGATCTTTGACAATGGACTCGCACACCAGCTCCAGATCATTGTTCTTCTGCAGCGGATGGATGCCGAAACGAACCATGTCAACGCCATCCCTGCTGAACGGTTCGATGAAATAGGCATGCAGGGCAGACGTCCTGGCACCGGTATCGATCTTCGCTTTAATCGCCGGGATATTAAGACCCGGCAAGGCCAGCCACTCTCGCCAGCCGATCAACTCATTCATTATAATCCGCCCATCACCTGCAGAAGACTTAACTAGAGTATTCCATATTTTGTTTGTTTCGCAATGATCACGATTCAGTACATACACCCTATCCTGTTAAAATTACAAATAAAAAACGGCAGAAGTTAACCTTTCAACACCATTTTCAGTCATTGCCATTTTTCCCTCGCAACTTGCGCTGGACCAATCATTTTCAGGGAAACATCCTGATGTTTTTTAATTCCACATTTTAGTGTTGCTAATATGTTGCAAATGCAACATATTAGCTATAATAAATTAAACGAATCAAATAACCTGCTACCTATTTGCGGCGAGTAAAGAATCATGGAATATTGCGAAGCAGTCCTCGACAGTGTTGCTGACGGTGTTTTTACCGTTGATAACGATATGCGCATCACCACTTTTAACCGTGCGGCCCAGGAAATGACCGGATATTCCAAAGAAGAAGCAATCGGTCGATACTGTTTTGAAGTCTTCCGCACGTCAGTCTGCGAAAGCGACTGCCCGGTTCGGCTGGCGATGCTCAACGACGCTCCGGTCACCAACCGGGAGTTTGATATCCTCGATCGGCATGATCAAAAACTGCATGTTTCGGTCAGCGCTTCAGTTTTACGAGATGAGCACGGTAATGCCGTCGGCGGTGTCGAGACATTGCGCGACCTCTCCCTGATTCTGGCCTTGAAGCGGGAAATCAAGGATATGTACTCGTTTCAGGATATGATCAGTCGCAACCATGAAATGCAGCACCTGTTTAATGTCATCCCTGATGTCGCGCTCAGTGACGCAACCATCCTGATTCAGGGCGCAAGCGGAACCGGCAAGGAACTCATTGCCCGTGCTATTCATGACCTGAGCGGGCGCAAGGACGGTCCGATGGTCACGGTCAACTGCGGAGCCCTGCCGGAACCTTTACTCGAAGCCGAGATATTCGGCGCCAAGCGTGGCGCCTACACCGGCGCCATGGAGAACCGCCCGGGCCGCCTTGAAATGGCTCAGGGAGGCACGCTCTTTCTTGATGAAATCGGCGACCTGCCGCTGCCGCTCCAGGTCAAACTACTGCGCGTGCTTGAAAACCGCGAATACCAACCCCTCGGCGCCAAGCATCCGCAGAAGGCCGATGTTCGATTTCTCACCGCAACTCACCGCAACATTGTCGATATGGTTGAAGAAGGAACATTCCGGCGTGACCTCTTTTTCCGTATTAATGTTGTTTCTCTCGAGGTACCGTCGCTCAACAGCCGGCCGGAAGATATACCGCTGCTCCTCGATTTTGCCCTCGATAAGTTCAACCAGAAGTACGGCAAACGGATCCGCGGATTCTCCCCCGAAGCGATGCAGGTCATGCTCGAACACGACTACCCCGGGAATGTCCGTGAACTCCTTAATCTGGTCGAGCAGGTTGTCATTCTCTGCCACAGCGGCGAAATCGAGCTCGAACAGCTCCCGGCATCCCTCACCATGAGTCGACGCGACAAGGATGTTGCAACCCGATCAAGACGGCGCCCCAACAAGGAAACATTGCTTCGCATCCTTGAAAAACATAACGGCAACAGGACCGAGGTTGCCGAAGAATTCAATGTTGACCGCACAACCCTCTGGCGCTGGATGAAACGTTTCGATTTGACCTGATTTGACCCCTCATCAACAATGTTGCATTGTGTTGCGTTGCTATAAATTGCAACACCAATTGCAACATTTACATTTGAATCCTAAAATTAAA